>NZ_SCOY01000020.1:0-102573 GCF_005503035.1 Rhodococcus sp. Q | reverse complement strand
TTCCGGAGCGGGCGCGGGGGCGGGTTCCGGAGTCGGCGTCACCGCGGGTGCGGGCGGCGCAGGCGTCGGGGTGGTCGTCTCGACCGGCGTGCACACCGGCAGCAGGTCGCCGTCGGCCAGGCGCTGCATCTGGCTCTTGGCGTCCTCGAGGGACCCGGACGGCAGCCCGGCCCGAACCTGTTCCCGCGCGGACGGCTGCAGGGCGTCGACGGTCAGCACCGTGCAGGTGGTGTTGCCGGAAGGCACGAGCGTCAGGTCGCCGTCGTCGGTGACGCAGCCGACGAGGTTCGCTTCCTGCAGCGAGTAGCCGAGGACCGATCCGGGCACGCCGCGCATCACGGCGACGCGACCGTCGTCGGCGCCGACGTAGTAGTTGTTGCGGACCACCATGCGACCGACCACGAGCCCGACCGCGATGACGGTGATCAGGCCGAGCGCCACCAGAATCCAGCGCAGTCGCTTCCGCTTCTTCGGCTGCGGCTCGTCGGCAACCTGGATGCGGCGGGGGGTTGCCCGCGGGGGTCGCATCGCGGCGGCCCGGCCCGCGGCCGTGTCGGGCGGCGGGGTGTCCTCGTCCTCGTCGGACGCGGCTCCGCCGACGATGGGACGGCTGGGGCCGTAGTCGAGGTCGATGACATCCGCGACGACGACCGTCACGTTGTCCGGTCCGCCGCTGCGCAGCGCCAGCTCGATGAGTCGGTCCGCGGATTCGGCCGGGGTGCCGTTGCTGAGGACGTCGGCGATCGTCTCGTCGCTCACGACGTCGGACAGTCCGTCGGAGCACAGCAGGTAGCGGTCGCCTGCGCGTGACTCACGGACGGTGAGGGTCGGCTCGATCTCGTTGCCGGTCAACGCCCGCATGATCAGCGAACGCTGCGGATGCGTGTGAGCCTGCTCCGCGGTGATACGGCCCTCGTCGACGAGGGACTGCACGAAGGTGTCGTCGCGGGTGATCTGGGTGAGGACGGCGTCGCGCAGCAGGTAGGCGCGCGAGTCGCCGATGTGGGCGAGTCCGAGTTTGCTGCCCGCGAACAGGATCGCCGTCAGGGTCGTGCCCATGCCGTCGAGCTCGGGCTCCTCCTCGACCTGTTCGGCGATGGCGGCGTTGCCGTGACGCGTGGCGGCGGCGAGCTTGCCGAGCAGGTCGTCGCCGGGCTCGTCGTCGTCGAGGTGCGCGAGTGCCGCGATCATCAACTGCGACGCCACTTCACCGGCTGCGTGGCCGCCCATGCCGTCGGCGAGGGCCAGTAGACGCGCACCGGCGTAGACGGAGTCCTCGTTGTTGGACCGCACGAGGCCGCGGTCGCTACGCGCTGCGTAGCGCAGGACGAGGGTCACGGGCGGAGCTCGATCACGGTCTTGCCGACCCGTACAGGGGTGCCGAGTGGAACCCGGACGGCGGTGGTGACCCGCGCCCGATCCAGGTAGGTGCCGTTCGTCGACCCGAGATCCTCGACGTACCAGTCGGTTCCGCGGGGCGAGATGCGTGCGTGCCGAGTGGACGCGTAGTCGTCGGTGAGGACCAGCGTCGAGTCGTCGGCCCTGCCGATGAGGACGGGCTGGGTACCGAGCGTGATGCGGGTTCCCGCGAGGGCACCCTGCGTCACGATGAGGTTCTTCGCGACCTTCGGCTTCCCGAACGACGGCAGCACCGACGAGGTGCGGCTGTAGCGCGGCGGCACCCGCACTCCGGCGGCGGCGTACACGTCGTTGCGGAGGGTGCGCAGCACCGCCCACACGAACAACCACAGGAGCAGCAGGAAGCCGGCCCTGGTCAATTGCAGGATGAGTCCCTGCACTGCGGTCCACCTCCTCCTGGCGCGCGGCACTGTGCCGACGGCGACGTACGGCGATACGGTTGGGTCGATCGCACAAACCACAATACGGAATGTGCTGGGGCTTCGACCGCTGCAGTGCGACCTTTCGGCTCGCACTTGCTCAGCTGATCGCAGACGACGGGTCGCGGCTAGACGATGCGCACCAGGATTTCGGAGTGGCCGGCACGGATCACGTCACCGTCGGCGAGCTGCCAGTCCTGCACGGGCGCGCCGTTGACGGTGGTGCCGTTGGTCGATCCGAGGTCGGAGAGCATGGCGACCTGGCCGTCCCAACGGATTTCGATGTGCCGACGGGAGACGCCGGTGTCGGGGAGCCGGAACTGGGCTTCCTGGCCTCGGCCGATCACGTTGCGTCCCTCGCGGAGCTGGAAGTTACGGCCGCTGCCGTCCTCGAGCTGCAGGGTCGCGGTGAAGGTGCGGTTCGCGTCGAAGCTGGGGTACTCGTTGCCGTAGCTCTGGCCGTAGGGCTGCTGCTGCTGCTGCCCGTACGCCTGCTGCTGGTCGTAGCCGTAGTCCGCGTTCGCCGGGTACTGGTTGCCGTAGTCGGCTTGCCCGTAGTCCGCCTGCTGGTAGTCGCCGCGGGAGTAGTCCTGGCCGCCGCCGTACGGGTTGGCCGTGTTGGCCGGGTAGTCGGGGTTCGGCGGGTACGGGTTGGCGTAGTCGGCCTGCTGGTAGTCGCTGCGCGAGTAGTCCTGGCCGCCGCCGTACGGGTTGGCCGTGTTGGCCGGGTAGTCGGGGTTCGGCGGGTACGGGTTGGCGTAGTCGGCCTGCTGGTAGTCGGACGCAGGCGGGTACGGGCTGGCGTACTCGGCGCCGTTCGCGCGGCCACCGTTCTGGGCGTAGCCGTTGCGGGGCTGGTCGTAGCCGCCGCCTGCCGCCGAATACGACGGGTACGACTTGCCGTTCTGGGCGCCGACCGGGGGACGGTCCTGTGAGTACCGACCCTCGTCCGCGGGCTCACGCGAGGGATCGAAACCTGGGTTTTGCGTCATCTGGCCGGCTCCTGGGTTCATGGGTGCGGAGGGTCGTGCGTTCGCGGGCGGTAACGGTACTCGCTGACCCTGGCGCGGGTTCGGCGTTGAGCCCACATCCGGATCCACCGCCCCGCGGGCCCGGAACTGGCCTGTGTGCAGTGTGGACGACGGCTCGAACCGAACGGAGATCGGCCCGTATGTTTGCCATCCCTGATCGCGGATGAAGTCCTCAAGGTGTCGGGAGAACGCCTTGACTGTCAAGTCCTTGTCCGAGGACAACTCGTCGTGATCCGACTCGTTGATCGTGATGACGTACGAGTTCGGGGCGAGCATGTGCCCGCCCTCCAGCTGCTGCAGTCCCTCGAGGGCCTGCTGCTGCAAGGCGGACTCGACCTCCTGGGGAACGACGCCTCCGCCGAAGACCCGAGCGAGCCCGTCTCCGACGACACCTTGGAGCTTGCGCTCGAAGCGTTGGACGATACCCACACCGACCTCCTCTCGATCCATCGCGTGTCGCGGTGATTTCGCACCGCCCCGCCATGGTATCCGGGGCGCGCGACACTCTGCGGGCATGTGACGATCACCGCAGGTCAGCAAGGCGAATCGTGTTTTGCTAAGGCTGCATGCTAGTGTTTCCAGCGTCGCTCGGGCGAGTGGCGGAATGGCAGACGCGCTGGCTTCAGGTGCCAGTGTCCTTCGGGACGTGGGGGTTCAAGTCCCCCTTCGCCCACAACGAGCAGTTCCACGAACTGCACCGAACGAGGTCACGAACTCGAAAGAGATCGTGACCTCGTTCTCGTTTCACCCGGGACCTGAGCTCGCCGCAGCGCACCCTGTGGGCTGCGGCCTCGGTCACTGTTGCGCGGCCACCGCCCGCTCGATCCAGTTGAACACGGGCGACAGCGTCTCGGGCGGGGACCAGCCGTTGACCACGGCGAGAAGTTCGAGGTACCTCTCGCGGCGGGGGTCTGCCACCAGAGCGACCCAATCGAGCAGCCGTCGCCGCGCCTGGGGGCCGACGGGCAGGTCCACGATGCGAGCGAAAGCCGCAACGACGTCGTCGACCACGGGAGCAGCCTCCGGTGAGACCGGATCGACGCTCGCGGTCAGCGCCGGGCCGACCAGGTCGCACATCACGGCGGCGGTGTCGCGGTGCACGCCGGCCCCGTGGTGCGCGCGATCGGCGGCGAAATGGTCGGTCACACCCACCATCACTTCCCGGAACTCGTTGTCCTGCATCAGCTCGGCCAGCTCCAGCCACGCCGTGATCTGCTCCGGTTCCGGCTCGTCCGGCAGCTCGGGAGTCAGCGTGCGCATGATTCCGTGGACGGCCGCATCGCTTGCTGCCCCTCCGAACACCCCGCCGAGAAAGGCGTTGATCAATTCACGCCGTTCTCTCTCCGCCATCGTCGCGAGGGCAGGTACCGTGGCCATCGCCTCGGGGGTGGATCCTCGTTCGGTGACCGCCTGCAGGAGTGCGCGTTGTATCCGGAGCACTCGGATCTGAACCGCCAGTGCGTCGGCGTGCTGTGCGGCGACGTCGGGCAGTGTGGCTTCCCGATCCACGACCTTCCGGATCGTTTCCAGATCCAGGCCCAGGTCGCGAAGGGTACGGACGAACGTGAGTCGGGCCGCGGAGTCGGCACGATAGCGACGGTGCCCTGCCGCATTTCGGCCGGCGGGCGGAACGATTCCCCTGTCTGCGTAGTACCGAATCGTCTTGACCGCCAGGCCGGTGCGTCGCGCGAGATCACCGATGGACAGCCAGGTGTCGTCTTCCATGTCCCCACCCTGGTATCTCCCCCCGCAGGAGACGCAAGCGGATTCGACGGCCCAGCGCGGATGCGATGTGCCGACCAGTCGGAGGAGTGCGTCGACCTGTGGCATTTCGCGACGGGTCAAAGCTCTGGAAATCCTGGTGTCCACACACCTTCTGCGGCGTGCGCACGGCTGTTCGGCGAACAAAACCCCTGTGCACGCCCCGAGAAGGGTGTGCACAGGGGTTTCGTGACGGCGACTAGTAGGACTTTGTTAGGTCGGAAAGGTGTGGTGGCAGGTCGGGCAGGTGCCGATCCAGATGGCGAGTGCGCGTTGGATGTCGCGGACGATGCCGTAGAGGGTCAGCCCTGCCCACCGGCTTTTGGGCCGGTGAGCCGCAGGGTGGTCAGGAACAGGTGGGCAGCGGTGACGAGGGTGGCGTGGTGGTGCCAGCCGAGCCAGGAGCGGCCCTCGAAATGGTCGAGACCGAGTGCGACTTTGAGTTCGCGGTAGTCGTGCTCGATCCGCCAGCGCAGCTTGGCGAGGCGGACGAGTTCGTCGATGGGGGTGTCGGCGGGCAGGGTCGACAGCCAGTAGTCGGTGGGTTCGGTTGCAGTGGTGGGCCATTCGGCGAGCAGCCACACCTGCTCGACCGATCCGTCGTCGGCGCGGGGCACCCGGTGCCCGGCGGGGCGGGCCCGCAGCGCGACGAATCGTGAACTCATGACGGCATCGGGATTGCCCGGTGTGGTCTTGGTGCCGCGCCGCCACGCCGCCCGCTGCATCGCGTCCGGGCCTGCGGCGAGCACCATGTCCCGGCAGCTGGACTTCGGAACCCGGTAGCGGGCGGTGAACGGGCGCCCGGGACCGATGCGGGGCGGGGTCTCGGGTACCGCGTCGGCAGGGTAGACGCTGGTGGCGGCCTTGACCGCCACCATATAGGGGATGGCACGGTCGGTGAGGGCGGCGCGGAACTGGGCGCCCTCGCCGTAGCCCGCGTCCGCCACCACCACTCGGGGTCGGGGCCGGCCCCAGGCGAGGAGTTCGTCGATCATCTCCACCGCCATCTCCCACTTCGGTCGATGCCGTTCACCGTCGGGGACCGCCGACTTCTTCCGCCGAGCTGCCACCGCATTCGCGGCCGCGGGGCCGTCGACGCAGTGCTCGTCCCAGCTCTGCGGCACGAACAACCGCCAGTTCAACGGGCACGAGGCGTCGTCGGATGCCGCGTGCACACTGACCGCGATCTGGCAGTTCCCGACCTTGCCCAACGTGCCCGAGTACTGCCGGGCGACGCACGGCGAGAAGTCACCGTCCTTGCCGAACCCCGTGTCGTCGACCACCCACGCATCCGGTGCGATCACCTCACACGCCTTACGCGAGAGCGCCATCCGCACCGGCTCGACCTTCCATGGGGAACTGGTCACGAACTGCTGCAACCGCTGATGATCGACACCGAGCCGCTGCGCCATCGGCTGCATCGACTTGCGCTCACCGTTGAGCATCAACCCCCGCGTGTACACCCCCGCCGTCGCCACCCTGTCCTTCCGAGACAACGACGAGAACACCTCACCGACGAAGGAGTCGAGACGTTCGTCGACCTCGGACAGGGCTGCGGCATCCACCCGGTCATCGTCTCGAGAATCACATCGAAACTCGAGTCCCCACACCAGTTGTGGCAGACCTAACAAAGTCCTACTAGAGCGTGCCGTTTTCGATGTCGCGCTTCATGGCCTGCTGGTTCTCGATGTGCGAGGAGACGCCGTTCTGCACGGTGTAGTCGATCAGAATCGAGGGCGCCGAGAATGTCAGGTGCTCGGTGACGGTGGTCGCGCCGCCGTTCTCGGTGAAGGTGATCTTCTGGTGGGTGATGATGCCGGGCGCGTCCCAGGTGTCGGTGGTGTACCAGCGTTCGGCGGCGTACGTCCGTTGCTGCCCGACGGTGCGTCCGGGGATCGATGCCGAGCCGGCCGGGATGTCCTCGAGGGCGATGAACTCCCAGACGTCGGCGTCGCCGTCGGTGTAGCTGCGGCGGTCGAGGATGCCCTTCAGGAACGGGTGGCGTCCGAGGCTGTTGTTGAAGTTCGAGTACGCCGGGAACACGCGATCGACGGGTGCGTCGATGGTGATCGGCAAGGTGACGTCCCGGGTCACCAGAAGGGCACCCGCCACGCTCTTCTCAGCTTGGTACAACGCCCACGAGGCCTCCCATTCCAGGTCCACCGTGGAGGAGGACGAGGAGGAATCCGAACTCGATTGGGCGCCGGCCACTCCCACATTCCCGACCGCGAGACCGGCAGCAAGCACGACGGCCGCGAGAAGCGTAGGTGTCGACTTCCCGGCCCGCCGGCCACCGCGCTGCTCAGGACGATCGACCATTCGTGCTACCTCCGCATCGGAATTGTTGCCGTCGTTTCGGCAACCTGGCGGATGATACGTCGCCGGTGAGGTGGATCGAACCCCGAACGGATCGTTAGCGGCTGAACATATTTCGACGTGACGGGGGAGTGGAGCGCCCTACGGTTCGCTCGGCGATGGCGCCGCGCGGACGACCTGCTCCCGTTGCTGCCGAGAATCCGACTCGCCGAGTTCCACATCGATTGCGCCGCTCAGCAGTTCGCGTGCCCGTTCGAGGCTCGTCGAGCCGCTGAGCCAGCGCTCGCTGAGCCCTTCGACGAGTGCGGTGAGGCGTTCGCCGGCGTCGGCGGGGTCGATGGCGGGATTTGCCAGCCCCGCGGCCTGGGCCTGCCGGATGAGGGTCTCGGCGTCGTGGCCCCAGGCCGCGGTGGTGGTACGCAGGGTGTCGCGCAGGTCCTCGGCGAACACGGCGCTCGCGCGTAGTTCCCCCCACGCGACGCTGTTCTCCCGGACGGTGGGTGCGTCCTGGATTTCGAGGAGCAGCATCCGTTCGAGCTGCGTGCGGGGGTTGTCGGCGTCGGACGCGCCGTCGGTGTAGCGCTCGGCCCGGCTGTTGACGTGGTCGAGGGCGCTGCGCAGGATGCCCGCCCGGTCCTGGAAGTGGTAGTAGATCAGGGCGGTCGACACACCGGCCTCGGCGGCGAGCTTCTCCACGCGAAGCCCGCGCACGCCGTCCTGTGCGATCACGCGGACCGCTGCTTCCATGATCTGCTTTCGACGGTCGGCCACGGCGCCACATCCTACGGTCGGTCGGTGGCCGTCAGGCCGCGGGTTCCTGCTGAGTCGTGCAGTGGATACCGCCTCCGCCTGCGGCGATGCCGTCGATGTTGATCTGCACCACGCGGCGGTCGGGGAAGAGCCGCTCCAACTCCGCGCGGGCGGCACCGTCGGTGTCGGGGTCGCCGAACTCGGGGGCGATGACGGCGCCGTTGCAGACGTAGAAGTTGATGTAGCCGGCGGCGAAGTCGTCGGACTCGAACTCGGGCCGGACGGTGCCCGGCGCGTCGAGCACCGCGACCTCGAGCGTCCGCCCCTGCGCGTCGGTCGCCGACTTGAGGATGTCGAGGTGCCGGATCGTGACGTCGTGGTCGAACGATTCGGGGTCCGGGTCGTATCCGGCGACGACGACGCCGGGCCTGGCGAACCGCGCGTAGAAGTCGGTGTGACCGTCGGTGATGTCCTTGCCCTTGATGCCGGGCAGCCAGATGATCTTGTCGAGCCCGAGCAGCGGCATCAGCTCGGCTTCGACGTCCGCCTTCGACCAGCCGGGGTTGCGGTTGTCGTTGAGGACGCAGCTCTCGGTGATGATCGCGGTGCCCTCGCCGTCGACCTCGATGCCGCCGCCTTCGAGTACGAGGTCGGTACCGAGCGTTTCGACTCCGGCCTGCGCGGTGACGATGCCCGCAACGCCCGCATCCTGGTCGAAGTCCTGCTTCTCGCCCCAGCCGTTGAAGTTGAAGTCGACCCCGGCCTTCGTCCCGTTGCCCTCGACGAACACCGGTCCGGTGTCCCGCATCCACAGGTCGTCGAGCGGTGCGGCGACCAGTTCGACGGACGGGCCGACGAGTCCGCGCGCCAGGTCCATCTCCTCGGGGCGCACCAGCATGGTGACGGGCTCGAACTGCGCAATGGTCTGCGCGATCGTCGCCAGGTTCCGCTGGACCTCGGGCAGCAGTTCGGCGCCCCAGATCTCCTCGCTCGCGCCGAACGCCATCCACGTCCGGGCGTGCGGTTCGCCCTCGTCGGGCATCCGCCACTCGCGGGTGTCGGCGTCGTCGGCGACGTCCGAGGAGGAGCCGCCGTCCGAGCAGCCGATCGCGAACAAGCCGCCGGCTGCGGCGAGGCTCGACTGCAGGAACTGTCGTCTGAGCATGGTGTCGGTGTCCTGTTCTCCCCTCGATTCGATCTGGTGATCGGGCGGGGGTTCGTCGCAAATCTATTCCTGACTGAATTTTCAGTCAAGGTCGAAGGTTGGACGGACCCGGTGCTCAGGCAGTGGATCGGGCGAGTCGGCGGTCAGCCGACGCTCTGCCTGCGCACCATTTCGGTGATCCAGATCGGCGCGTACGGCGAGGTGCAGTTCGGGGGCGTCGGGTAGTCCTTGAGCACTTCCAGACGCTCCCCGATGCCGAGGGCGCGCCCGCGGAACTCCGCGTGCGAAATACCGATCTGCGCGAGGCAGTGGTTCATCGCCCACTGCAGGCGGTCGGGGGCGTCCTTCATCTCCGCTTCGATGACGTCGAGCAACCCGTCGAGGTCGAGGCCCTCGGGCTTCTTCGCGACGCGGTCGGTGGTCAGCGCCCAGCCGGCGCTCGCGAGCGCCGGATCGGGGTCCCCGAGCCACGTCTGACGCAGTTCCTCGGCGTGCGGGTTCTTCTTCACCACGTACCCGACGAGCCAGTCGTGCACCTTGGGTGTCCGAGATTCGCGCAGCATGGTGTCGAGTTCGTCGCGGTCGAACGCCTTCGGTCGGCAGATCAGGAGCGCGATCAGACGCGCGGACGTGACGTCCGTCGCCCACAACTCGACGGCAAGATCCTGCTGGGTCTTCAACCGCTTCGCGACGGCCCGCAGCTTCGTCAGGTTCACGCCGTGGTCGTCGCCGTGCCGCTCGTTCACCGCGCGGATCTTCGGGTCCTCCAGCTCGGCCAGTTCGACCAGCAGTTCAGGCACCGTCGTCTCAACCATCGCAGTCCTCCTGATGTCGCGTCCACGCCAGCCTAGGAAGCGGGACCGACTGCGGGAACCCTGCGCTGAGCGGGGTGCGGATGTCAGAAGGTGTCGTTGATCGTGATCCGGTCGTACGACGCCGGGTACTTGTCTCCGCCGAAGCAGTTGAGTGTGGTGGTCTGCCCGACCGGGATCTGTTCGGTCGTGCAGTCCACGAGGGCCATCACCTCGCTGCCGTTCATGAACTTGATCTCGACGATTGCACCGTCCGTGTCGCTGCGGCCGTTCGTCACCTTGAGCCCTTCGACCTGTGCGTAGCCGAGCGAGTCCTGCGTGACGGACCAGCCGGGGGCGTACTGGAACCCCGACACCTCGAAGGATTCGCCCTCGACGATCGTGAGGGGATTGTCGGGACCGCCGGGTGCGGCGTCCTCGGCCTGGTGCGTCTCGATAGCTTCGTTCACCTCGTTGGCTGTGATGCCGACAACGGCAAAGCAACCACCGATGATCAGTACGAACACGGCGACCAGGGCGAGCAGGACGTTGCGCAACGTGTGCGACTTCTTCGGCGGCGGGGGTGCAGCCGCAGGTGGGGAGGCGGCGCCCTGGGTTCGATCGGTCCACTGGGTGCCGTCCCACCACCGCATGACACCGGACTGGTCGGGGTAGTAGCCCGGACCGGGAGGGCCGCCGCCGGGGCTGGAGGTGTCGGACATGGTGGAGTCCTTCCCGCTCGTGGAGCGTTCGCTGCCCCTCGACCGTAGGCACGGCCTGGCTGTATCGACGTCGAAACCTGTCTCGGCGCGGTCCCGGGTCAGTGACGGCACGGCCACGATTGGTTTCGGGGGCATGGCATTCGGACGGGTGGTGTGAGCGCGTGCAGCTGGTTCCGAGTGATGCCCACCACAAAACCTGGCGTCACGATCCGGTCACGCTATGGTTACGGCAGCACTGACCGCAGCTGACTCGATTCGCTGCGGTCAGTAGTCATTTACGGGCCATTTCGGCCGATCGTTCCGCATCCCGCGTCATCGACCGATGAGTCGAGGGCCGCCTGCCGGTCACCATTGAGTGAGTCATCGTCCTCGAGGTGAAGGAGCGGGCAGTGCGAACCCTGGTGATCACCCAGAACATCACTGTCGATGGCGCAATCGAGATGCTGGGAAATTGGTTCGACCCCGCCGGTCAGGACGACGAGATGCTGGAGTCGACGCGATTGCACGCCGACCGCGGCGACGCGCTCGTTCTGGGGAGACGGACGTTCGAGGACTTCCGTGGCTACTGGCCTCGACTGGCAGACGACCCGACCGGTATCGCGGCGGAGTTGAACGACGTCCACAAGTACGTCGTGAGTTCGACGATGACGGACCCGGGCTGGCAGAACTCGACGATCCTCGCCGGGGACTGGCTCGATCAGGTCCGACGATTGAAGGACGGGCCGGGCGGCGAGATCGGCGTCACGGGCAGTATTCGGCTGTGCCACAGCCTGATCGAGGCTGGCCTGGTCGACGAGTACCGGTTGTTCGTCCATCCGGTGGTCCAGGGTGGCGGCAGGCGCCTCTTCCCGGACGGGTACGAGATCCCGCGGCTCGACCGGGTGGCGTCCCGGCCGTTCGGCAACGGCGTCACGCTCCTGCAGTACGCGGCCCGGTGAGGCGTGTGGACGCCGTCCGCGCGGTCGGAAGCCGAGGCTGCCGGTGCCGCTCCGGTGGTCAGGTGAGCACGTGCAGCGCCGCATCCCTGATCCGCCGGCCCCGGCTCGTCGTCGCGACCCGTGCCATCGCCGCCGACCCGCGCACCAGCAACCGCGTCCGCCGCCGCCGCGCCCGGTCATAGCGCCGGAGGGCCTCCTCGACGTCGGAGCTCTCCGTCAGCGCGCGTCCGAGGGTGACGCCGTCGACGATGGCCTCGCACGCGCCGCGTCCCAGGTTCGGCGCCATCGCGTGCGCGGCGTCGCCGATCAGCGCGACGTTGCCGCGCACGTACGAAGGCAGCGCGGGGGAGTGGTGGAGGTCGTGGTGCAGCAGCGCCTCACTGTCGATGCGATCGAGTACCTCGCGAACCGACGGGTGCCATCCTCCGAACCTGTTGCGCAGGAACGTGATTCCGTCGTCTTCTGCGCCCGGTTCGACGCGGACGGCGGCGAAGAAGTTGGTCAGTCCGCCGTCCCGCGGGGTGATGCCGAACAGGGCGCCCGCGTCCCACGTCTCGGTCGTGGTCGACGTATCGCCGGGCACCCAGCCGCGCCAGGCGGCCATGCCGAGCGGCCGGGCCCGGTATCGAGGCCCGAACATCCGGTCCCGGATACGACTACCGATCCCGTCGGCCGCGATGACGACGTCGCAGTCGGTCGGTATCGAGTCGACCGTGCGGGCGAACTCCACGGGGACGTCCGAGGCCAGCGCGTTCAGCAGTGCCGGCCGCGACACCAGGATTGCGCCGCCGGGGACTCGGAGTCGGGCGATGGTGGATCCGTCGGGCCGCAGGATCGCGCCGGAGGACTGGGGGACGCCGACGCCGCGGATTCGATCGCCGACCCCGATGGCGTCGAGCGCGCGCAACGCGGGTGGCCACATGCCGAGCGCGGTTCCTTCGGTGGGAAGGGTGGCGGCCCGTTCGAGTACTCGGACCTGCCATCCGTGCTGGATCAGGTGGTTCGCGGCGGTGAGGCCACCGATGCCGCCGCCGACGATCGTTGCGCGCATGACCTCAACCTACTACGGATGTAGTGACGTTCACTACTGACGTAGTGGACGTCACTACCGCTGTAGTGTTGCCGGAATGGCAGGTAACCGGGAACGCGCCCTCGATGCCGCTCTCGACCTGCTCGGCACCAGTGGGCTGCGGGGTCTGACGCACCGCGGCGTCGACACCGCCGCCGGCCTACCGCAGGGTTCGACGTCGAATTGGTTCCGCACCCGAAACGCCCTGGTCGATGCCGTTCTGGCGCACCTCGTCGAGCGTGATCGCCGCGACTGGGACGACACCGGATCGCGCCGTTTCCCGGCGACCCTGACGGAACTGGCCGACGGACTCGCCGGGTACGTCCTGCTCGCGACCGGGGCGCATCGCACGCGGACCGTCGCCCGGTTCGTCCTGTTCACCGCCGCCGCCACCGACCCGTCGCTGGTCGCGCCCATTTCCCGCGGTCGCGCCGACCTGCTCGAGTGGGGGACAATGATGCTGGCCATGCTCGGATCCCCCGATCCGGGCGCCCATGGACGAATCCTCACGGACTATCTCGACGGCGTGATCCTCCACGAGGTGACCACGCCCTCACTGCCCGGCCAGGCGAGCGCCCTCGACCCGAGACCCGGAATTGTTACGTTGCTCGCCGCGTTCTTCGGAGCCGATTCGGGTCGCATCTGACTGGTCGGTCAGCCCGTTAGCCCAGCTCAGATAGTGAAAAGGATTACCTTAGTTGGCGCGAAGTGGGGGCTGTGAATTATCGTTTTCGGAACATGCTGGACACACAAGAGTCCAGGGGCCACTCGGTCAGCCAGTCGTGACGGGATCACATCCCGAAAAATCGACTGCAGCGATCGCCGGGTGGGCGCGCCGATCCGACGCTGTGTCGGCGCTTGGTTTGCCACGTGATGGCCATCAGCGTTGCTGGTCGTCTGTGCATCTTCACGCACACGAAGGCTAGGTATGAAGCAATTTCCAGGCCACCGGTCTCACGGACCCCAGGGCCTCTATGACCCCTCGAACGAGCACGACGCGTGTGGTGTCGCGTTCGTCGTCGACATGCACGGGCGTCGCAGCCGCGACATCGTCGAGAAGGCCATCACCGCGCTGGTGAACCTCGAGCACCGCGGTGCCGCGGGCGCCGAGCCGAACAGCGGTGACGGCGCAGGCATCCTGCTGCAGGTGCCGGACGCGTTCCTGCGCGCCGTCGTGGACTTCGAGCTCCCGGCCGCGGGTGCTTACGCGACCGGTATCGGCTTCCTCCCGCAGGGCGCCGAGGCCGCGGACGAGGCCGCCGCGGGCGTCGAGCGGATCGCCAACGAAGAGGGCATGACCGTCCTCGGATGGCGTGAGGTTCCCACCGACGGGTCGTCGCTCGGTGCGATGGCACGCGATGCGATGCCGACCTTCCGCCAGGTGTTCCTGACCGGCGCAGGCCTGACCGACATGGCGCTCGAGCGTGCCGCGTACGTCGTGCGCAAGCGCGTCGAGCACGAGCTCGGCGACGGTGGCGCGGGCGAGGACGGCCCGGGCCGCGAGTCGGTGTACTTCCCCAGCCTGTCCGGGCAGACGTTCGTCTACAAGGGCATGCTGACCACCCCGCAGCTCAAGAGCTTCTACCTGGACCTGCAGGACGAGCGCGTCGAGTCGTCGCTCGGCCTCGTCCACTCGCGCTTCTCCACCAACACGTTCCCCTCGTGGCCGCTGGCGCACCCGTTCCGCCGCGTCGCCCACAACGGCGAGATCAACACGGTCACGGGCAACGAGAACTGGATGCGGGCCCGCGAGGCACTCATCGAGTCCGACGTGTTCGGCGAGGACAAGCTCGACAAGATCTTCCCGGTCTGCACCCCGGGCGCATCCGACACCGCGCGCTTCGACGAGGTGCTCGAGATGCTGCACCTCGGTGGCCGCAGCCTGCCGCACGCCGTGCTGATGATGATCCCCGAGGCGTGGGAGCGTCACGAGTCGATGGATCCGGCTCGCCGCGCGTTCTACGAGTACCACTCCGCGCTGATGGAGCCGTGGGACGGACCCGCGTCGGTGTGCTTCACCGACGGCACCGTCGTCGGCGCGGTGCTGGACCGCAACGGTCTGCGCCCGAGCCGCATCTGGGTCACCGAGGACGGCCTCGTCGTCATGGCGTCCGAGGTCGGAGTCCTCGACATCGACCCGGAGAAGGTGGTCTCCAAGACCCGCCTGCAGCCGGGCCGCATGTTCCTCGTGGACACCGCGCAGGGCCGCATCGTCTCGGACGACGAGATCAAGGCCGAGCTGGCGGCGGCGCAGCCGTACCAGGAGTGGCTCGACGCCGGGATGGTCCGGGTGGAGGATCTGCCCGAGCGCGAGGTTCTGCACATGAACCACGAGCGTGTGCTCATCCGTCAGCAGGTGTTCGGGTACACCACCGAGGAGCTGAGCATCCTCCTCACCCCGATGGCCAAGACCGGTGGTGAGGCGCTCGGCTCGATGGGCACCGACACCCCGATCGCGGTGCTGTCCTCGCGGTCGCGACTGCTGTTCGACTACTTCCAGCAGCTGTTCGCACAGGTCACCAACCCGCCGCTGGACGCGATCCGTGAAGAGGTGGTCACCAGCATCGGCGGCAGCCTCGGCCCCGAGGGCGACCTGCTCAACCCGGGTCCGGACTCCTGCAAGCTCCTGAGCCTGCCGTCGCCGGTCCTGCACAACGACGACCTCGCGAAGCTCGTCCACGTCAACGACGACGGCGAGTACCCGGGCTTCCGCTCGGTGGTCATCCCCGGTCTGTACCGGGTCGCGGCAGGCGGAGACGGTCTGCGCGCGGCGCTCGACAGCATCCGCTTCCAGGTCTCGGAGGCCATCGCCGGTGGTGCCCGCATCATCGTGCTCACCGACCGCAACTCCAACGAGACGTTTGCCCCGATTCCGTCGCTGCTGCTGACGTCGGCCGTGCACCACCACCTGGTGCGTGAACGCTCCCGGACCAAGGTCGGTCTGATCGTGGAGGCCGGTGACGCCCGCGAGGTGCACCACATGGCCACCCTGATCGGCTTCGGTGCTGCTGCGGTCAACCCGTACATGGCCTTCGAGTCCATCGAGGACATGATCGAGAGCGGCCAGCTCACCGACATCACCTACGACAAGGGCGTCGCGAACTACATCAAGGCCGCCGGCAAGGGCGTGCTCAAGGTGATGTCCAAGATGGGCATCTCCACGCTCGCCTCGTACACCGGCGCGCAGCTGTTCCAGGTCATCGGCCTGTCGCAGGAACTCATCGACGAGTACTTCACCGGCCTGCGCTCGCAGCTCGGCGGTATCGGTCTCGACGAGATCGCGGCCGAGGTGAAGGTCCGCCACGAGGCGGCCTACCTCCCCCGCAAGGAGGAGCGCGCGCACCGCGAGCTCGAGGTCGGCGGCGAGTACCAGTGGCGTCGTGAGGGCGAGTACCACCTGTTCAACCCGGACACCGTCTTCAAGCTCCAGCACGCCACCCGGACCGGCCAGTACTCCATCTTCAAGGAGTACACGAAGATGGTCGACGACCAGTCCGAGCGGCTGGCGTCCCTCCGCGGCCTGTTCAAGTTCAAGTCCGGTGTGCGCGAGCCGATTTCGATCGACGAGGTCGAGTCGGCCAGCGAGATCGTCAAGCGGTTCTCGACCGGTGCGATGAGCTACGGCTCCATCTCGGCCGAGGCCCACGAGACGCTCGCCATCGCGATGAACCGCCTTGGCGCACGGTCGAACTCGGGTGAGGGCGGCGAGAACCCGCGTCGCTACGAGGTCGAGGAGAATGGCGACTGGCGCCGGTCCGCGATCAAGCAGGTCGCGTCCGGACGTTTCGGCGTCACCTCGCACTACCTGACGAACTGCACCGACATCCAGATCAAGATGGCGCAGGGTGCCAAGCCCGGTGAGGGCGGACAGCTTCCGCCGCACAAGGTGTACCCGTGGGTCGCCGAGGTTCGTGGTTCGACGCCCGGCGTCGGCCTCATCTCGCCGCCGCCGCACCACGACATCTACTCGATCGAGGATCTCGCACAGCTGATCCACGACCTGAAGAACGCCAACCCGGCGGCCCGCATCCACGTGAAGCTGGTCTCCGAGGTCGGTGTCGGCACCGTCGCCGCGGGTGTGTCCAAGGCACACGCCGACGTGGTGCTCATCTCCGGTCACGACGGCGGCACCGGCGCCACCCCGCTGACCTCCGTCAAGCACGCGGGCGCACCGTGGGAGCTCGGCCTCGCCGAAACCCAGCAGACGTTGCTGCTCAACGGTCTCCGCGACCGCATCGTCGTGCAGGTCGACGGCCAGCTCAAGACCGGCCGCGACGTCGTGATCGCGACGCTGCTCGGTGGCGAGGAGTTCGGTTTCGCGACCGCGCCGCTCGTCGTCTCCGGCTGCATCATGATGCGCGTCTGCCACCTCGACACCTGCCCTGTCGGTGTCGCGACGCAGAACCCGCTGCTGCGCAGCCGCTTCACCGGCAAGCCGGAGTTCGTGGAGAACTTCTTCATGTTCATCGCCGAGGAGGTGCGTGAGCTCCTCGCCGAGCTCGGATTCCGCACCATCAACGAGGCGGTCGGCCAGGTCGAGATGCTCGACACGACTGCGGCTCAGGAGGTGTGGAAGGCGGCCAAGCTGGACCTGTCGCCGATCCTCGCGGCGCCCGAGACGGTGTTCCCGGAGCAGGACCTGTACTGCACCGGAACCCAGGACCATGCGCTCGACAGGGCGCTGGACCAGGAGCTCATCGCACAGGCACGCGACGCTGTCGACACCGGCAACCCGGTGAAGATCGAGTCGAAGATCACCAACGTCAACCGCACGGTCGGCACGATGCTCGGCCACGAGCTGACCAAGGTGCACGGTGGTGCGGGCCTGCCCGACGACACCATCGACATCACCTTCACCGGTTCGGCGGGCAACAGCTTCGGCGCCTTCGTGCCGAAGGGCATGACGCTGCGGCTGTTCGGTGACGCCAACGATTTCGTCGGCAAGGGACTGTCCGGTGGTCGCATCGCGGTGCGTCCGTCGTTGCAGGCGCCTGCCGGCTTCGTGGCCGAGGACAACATCATCGCCGGCAACGTGCTGCTGTTCGGTGCCACGGGCGGCGAGGCGTACTTCCGCGGCGTCGTGGGCGAGCGTTTCGCGGTCCGCAACTCGGGTGCCACCACGGTGGTCGAGGGTGTGGGCGACCACGCGTGCGAGTACATGACGGGTGGCCACGTGGTCATCCTCGGCAAGACGGGTCGCAACTTCGGTGCGGGCATGTCGGGCGGTACCGCGTTCGTCTACAACGCGGATCGCTCGTTCGAGGCGAACCTCAACACCGAACTGGTGGATCTCGAGGATCTCGAGAACGAGGACTTCGCCTGGCTGAAGGCCACCGTCGAGAAGCATCGCGACGAGACCGGGTCCGAGGTTGCCGCACGCATCCTCGCCGACTGGTCGCAGCAGGTGAACCACTTCGCGAAGGTCATGCCGCGCGACTACAAGAAGGTGCTCGTGGCGATCGACACCGCGAAGAAGAACGGAACGAACGTGGACGAGGCGATCATGGAGGCAGCTCGTGGCTGATCCGAACGGCTTCCTCAAGCACACCTCCCGCGAGACCCCGGTCCGGCGGCCGGTGCCGCTGCGCCTGATGGACTGGAAGGAGGTGTACGAGGACTTCGACTCGAACACCCTCCGCACCCAGGCCAGCCGATGCATGGACTGTGGTATCCCCTTCTGCCACAACGGTTGCCCGCTGGGGAACCTGATTCCCGAGTGGAACGACCTGATCTACAAGGATCGGTGGCGCGAGGCGTTCGACCGCCTGCACGCGACGAACAACTTCCCGGAGTTCACCGGTCGGCTGTGCCCCGCCCCGTGTGAGGCGTCCTGCGTCCTCGGCATCAACCAGGACCCGGTCACCATCAAGCAGGTCGAGGTCGAGATCATCGATCGCGCCTTCGACGAGGGCTGGGTCAAGCCGATCCGCACCTCGAGCCTCACCGGCAAGAAGGTTGCCGTCGTCGGCTCCGGCCCGGCCGGTCTCGCCGCCGCACAGCAGCTGACCCGCGCCGGTCACACGGTGACGGTGTTCGAGCGCGCCGACCGCATCGGCGGTCTGCTGCGCTACGGCATCCCCGAGTTCAAGATGGAGAAGCGGCACATCGATCGCCGCCTGGTGCAGATGGAGTCCGAGGGCACCGTCTTCCGCACCGGCGTCAACGTCGGTGTCGACATCACCGCCGAGGAGCTCAAGGCCCAGTTCGACGCGGTCGTGCTCGCTGGCGGCGCCACCGAGGCCCGCGACCTGCCGGTTCCCGGTCGCGAGCTGGACGGCATCCACCAGGCGATGGAGTTCCTTCCGATCGCCAACCGGGTGCAGCTCGGCGATATCGATGCACCGACGATCACGGCCGAGGGCAAGAAGGTCGTCATCATCGGCGGCGGCGACACCGGCGCCGACTGCCTCGGCACGTCGCTGCGTCAGGGCGCCGAGATCGTGCACCAGTTCGAGATCATGCCGCGTCCGCCGGAGGAGCGCGCGGAGTCGACCCCGTGGCCGACCTACCCGCTGATGTACCGGGTGTCCTCGGCGCACGAGGAGGGCGGCGAGCGGGTGTTCTCCGTGAACACCGAACAGTTCGTCGGCGAGAACGGCAAGGTGACCGCGCTCAAGGCTCACGAGGTCCAGATGGTGGACGGGCGTTTCCAGAAGGTGGAGGGCTCGGACTTCGATCTCGAGACCGACCTGGTGCTGCTCGCCATGGGCTTCGTCGGACCGGAGAAGCCGGGTCTGCTCACCGACCTGGGCGTCGACCTCACCGACCGCGGCAACGTCGCCCGGTCGGACGAGTGGGCGACCAACGTCCCCGGCGTGTACGTCGCAGGCGACATGGGCCGTGGTCAGTCCCTGATCGTGTGGGCCATCGCCGAGGGTCGCTCGTGTGCGGCCGCCGTCGACGCCTACCTCGAAGGCGGGCAGACCTTCCTGCCGTCGCCGATCAAGCCGTCCGCCGCTCCCCAGCGGTAGGCACCGGGCGCCGGTCAGCGTCGCCCGGCTCCACACCAGCAACCCGCCGCCCCGGTTCAACCGGGGCGGCGGGTTCGTTTTTGTCGAGGTCGCGGCTGTCGGTCATTCAATTGAACGAATGTCCAGCCGAAATGGACGAATGTTCAGCAAACCCGCCCGTTACCGTTTCATGACCACTAGCCTACCCCGCGAGATGTGACCGTAATCACGCATGAGGCCCGCCCTTCGAGGCCGGCCCGTCGAGGAGGTACCAGTGCGTCTTTCCCTTCCCCGTCGCCTCGCGACACCGATGATCGCGGCCGTAGCCGCAACCGGGCTGATGCTCGGCGTGACCCACGGTGTCGCCGCCGCGGACACGCCCCCGCCGGCGACCTCCGGTGACAAGACGGCCGACAACCTGCGCTGGAACCTCAGCCTGACCGGCGTGAACGGAGCCTCGGTCGACCCGACTCAGGCGGGCGTGAACATCGTCCACCCGGGCGACACCGTCACGTACACCGCCAAGATCTGGAAGACCTCGGGCATCGGCCGGTACATGACCGCGATCCGGCAGATCCAGCCCGCCGGCTTCGAGTACCTCTCGCACACGATCAGCAAGCAGTCGAACGTCGCCAACGAGGGCGCCGCGGGCGTCAAGGCGACGTGCACCGGCGGCGGCTGCAACTCGGTGCCGGTCCTGGGCAACAAGGGCTACCTCGACAACGTGGACTTCGCCGTCACCTACAAGATCCCCACCACCCAGGCCTTCGGCGACTACAACGCCGGCTTCGTGTTCGACGTCTTCGCGTTCTCCACGCAGTCGGGCGCCAACCCCGCCGGTGCGTGGGTGCGCGTCGTCGACCCGGCCGTCGGCACCACCACCGACCTGCAGGCGCCCGCGACCGCGAAGACGGGTGAGTCCGTCACCCTGACCGCGAACGTCGGCCCGGCGAACTCGGTCGGCACCGTCCAGTTCAAGGACGGCGCCGCCGACATCGGTGCACCGGTTGCGGTGTCGGGTGGCGTCGCGACCCTCGCGCACACCTTCGACACGGTCGGCGCCCACGCGATCACCGCCGCGTTCACCGCAGGTGCCGGCTTCCACGACTCTGTGTCCGGTGTGAAGACCGTCGACGTCACCGCCGACACCACCACGACGCTGAACGCCCCCGCCACGGCAGTGGTCGGTGACGACGTCACCTTCACCGCCGACGTCACTCCGGCCGGCGCGACCGGTCAGGTCCAGTTCAAGGACGGCGGCGCCACCCTCGGCGCCCCCGTCGACGTCGTGAACGGCCAGGCCACCCTGACCCGCAAGTTCGTCGAGGCCGGTTCGCACAGCGTCACCGCGGACTTCGTCGGTACGGGCGGATACAACAACTCCGCGTCCGCGGCGGCCTCGCTGAGCATCACCGACGCCGATTTCGGAACCACCACAACGGTTCTCGAGCCCGTCACCGCCGTGGTCGGAACGCCGGTGAACCTGTCGGCGACCGTCTTCCCGATTCCGAGTGGCGGCACCGTCAACTTCCTGGTCGACGGCACCTCCGTCGGTACCGCGCCGGTCGGCACCGGTGACGGCGTCGCGGTCCTGCCGCACACCTTCACCTCCGCGGGCAGCGCGAACGTCGTGGCCGAGTTCTCCGGCATCGCCGGATTCACCGCATCCACCTCGGGCGGATTCACGGTCACCGTGAGCAACCCGGACACCCGCGTCGCCACCACCACGGCCCTCGCGGTCACCGGTAACACCGCGGTCGGGCAGACGGTCACCCTCACCGCGACCGTCGACCCGGCGAACGCCGACGGCACCGTTCAGTTCAAGTCCGGCACCACCGAGATCGGCGGCCCTGTCGCCGTGGTGAACGGTGTCGCGACCCTCACCCACACGTTCGACGCGGAGGGCACCTTCGCGGTGACCGCCGGCTTCACCGGTGGCAGTGGGTTCAAGGACTCGGTCTCCGGTCCGACCGTCCTGACCGTGACCGCCGCGGGCACGCCCGGTGGCGGAACCGGCAGCGTCGACTTCGGTTCGCTGACCAGCATCTTCACGTCCTAGCCGGTTCGGCCGGGCCCGGGTGACGCGCCCCCGGGCCCGGCCGGACCATCAGATTCTTCACCTTCATCCGTAGGAGATCGCGTGCAGAAGAAGAGAATTCGCGGAATCGTCGCCCCGTTGGGGGTGACCGCGCTCGCCGGTGCCACCCTCCTCGGCGGAATCCCCGCTCAGGCCGCGCCCGTCACCACCACCTTCAACAACACCTGCCTGGCGACGCCGTCCGCGGTCGCAGGCCCGCAGAGCCAGACCCAGGAAGCCTCGATCGTCGTGGACGCGCCCGCGTCGGTCAACGCGGGCGAGGAGTACG
Organism: Rhodococcus sp. Q; assembly: GCF_005503035.1. NCBI lineage: Bacteria > Bacillati > Actinomycetota > Actinomycetes > Mycobacteriales > Nocardiaceae > Rhodococcus > Rhodococcus sp. Q. The sequence goes on along the minus strand of NZ_SCOY01000020.1, from coordinate 80,876 downwards.
ACGTCGTCGTCACGGCTCCGCCGATCAGCGTCCCGAACTCGAACTCCGGCTCGTCGCTGCAGAGTGTGTCGCGAGTCAAGGTCGACATGGAGGTGCCGCAGAACGCGCAGATCCTCGGCACCGAGATCATTCCGGGAACCAGCTCCGGGCTCAGTGGCGTCGCACCGAACCTGTTGCGGGTCAACGAGAACGGTGCCGTCGATGCGAACGGCCCGATCCTGCGGCTGTCCGGCAACAACCAGGTCATCGGCAACAGCCCCACATCGAGCAAGAGCTCCCGGGGTGGCATCGTCGCTCTCGCGCAGTCCGGCGCGAACACCACCTTCCAGCTGCCGCAGGTGAAGGTCCGGCTCAAGGCGGGCCCCTCGGGCACGGTCGACGTCAAGCTCCGCTCCGCCGGCGACGCCGGGCTCTACGGCAACGACAAGAACTACCTGACGTTCCTCCCGGAGGCGTCGCTCATCATCACCGCGTGGGCGCCGACCCAGTGCAGCCCGCGGGACACCTCGACGGCACCGGTCAACTCCGGCGCGGGCCCGCTCGCCACCACCAGCATCGTCGAGGCCGACAAGCAGACCACGACCACCATCGCCGCGCCGGGCGCGGTGAAGAACGGTGACGAGGTCACGCTGACCGCCAACGTGAACCCGGCGGCGAACGGTGGCACGGTCCAGTTCGCGATCAACGGATCGGACATCGGCGGTCCGGTTGCCGTCGCGAACGGCACCGCGAGCACCACCCACACCTTCGACACCGACGGCGACTTCACCGTCACCGCCGTCTACTCGGGCACTCAGGGATTCGTGGGCTCGACGTCGGCGCCGAAGACGATCAACGTCAGCACCGACGACATCGTCACCAGCGTCGTGATGACGGCGCCCGACAAGGCGTACGTCGACCAGGACGTCAACCTGCACGCGCAGGTGACGCCAGCGGTCCAGGGCGGCACCGTGGAGTTCACGATCAACGGTGGTGACAAGGTGACGGGCACGGTCGGTACCGACGGTGTCGCCGTCGCGCCGTACAAGTTCACCGGCACCGGCACCCACAGCGTGGTGGCCCGCTACTCGGGCACCGACGGTGTCGCCGCATCCGTGGCGCCCGCCTTCCCGGTCAGCGTCACGAACGCACCGGCGGCGGCCGTTCAGACCACGACGACGCTGAACCCGGTCGGAACCATCGCCAAGGGTCAGCCCGTCACGCTCACGGCGACGGTCGATCCGGCGAACGCCAACGGCACCGTGCAGTTCATGCTGGGCAACGTGCCGCTCGGGGCTCCGGTCCCGGTCGTGAACGGTGTTGCGACGCTGCCGACCACGTTCGCCAGCGCGGGAACCTTCAGCGTGACGGCGCAGTTCGTCGCATCGGCCGGGTTCATCGATTCGGATTCCGAGCCGCAGACGCTGACCGTCCCCGGTGACACCGATCCGGGTCCCGGCGGAACGGGCAGCCTCGACGGCCTGCTCGGCGGATTCGGATCGTCGCAGTAGGAGAGTGAGTGCGCAGATCACCCGGGTCGGTTGGCCCGGGTGATCTGCGTTTGCCGGAGGCATGTCTCCCGATCCCCGTTTCGGCGCCGATACGTCCCCGGTATCGGCTACTCCCCCACGCAAGAGCGGAGCCCGCGGCGCGACTCCGGGGCCGTCCAGGACGAGCATGTCGCCAGGCGTATCCGAGAAGGATCGGAAGGTGCGCCCTACACGCCCGCGGTGAGGGCGACCGTCAGCGGAACCGCGGTCAGGAAGACCATGGCCGTGACGAACAGCGCGATCACCAGGGACCGGTTCCACTGTCCTCGGGCTCCACTCGCGGCGGTGACGAACAGGACGAACCCGATGCAGACGGATCCGATGGTGAGCAGTACGGAAGAGTCGATCATGGTCCGATTCTCTCCTGCCGCCGACGCGTCGGTGTCGGTCGTTCGTGTGCTTTGCTCCGCGAGCAGCACCGTGGCCCGGCTAATCGCGGTAACGTTCCGTCACCATTCGTGCATCTTTTCGAAACCTCCCGATGTCACCATCTCCTCGTTGGTCGCGTCGGTCGTAGACCCTGGAAGGGGATAGGGCGTTGAGGAGCCTGAGGAAGTTCGTTGTGTCTGCGTCGGCAGCACTGGGGGTCACGGCAGGATTGCTGTCGGTGGGCGCGCCGGCTCAGGCGGCACCCGGTGGGTGCCCGAACCTGTACGTCGTCGCGGTCCCCGGCACCTGGGAGACGGGTGCGGCAGCGACGAACCCGGGCGCACCGGGCATGCTCGCAGGCGTCACCGACGGCCTGCGCGGCGCCGACATCCGCACCGATTACGTGCACTACGCGGCGACCGCCTTCCCCTGGGAGGGCGAGGTGTACGGCGCGTCGAAGCAGCAGGCGGTGACCTACTCCCGCGGGCTGCTCGAGGCGATGCAGGCCAGTTGCCCGGCCACGCGCTTCGCGATCATCGGCTACAGCCAGGGAGCGGATGCGGCAGGCGACCTCGCAAGCGAGATCGGGACCGGCCGCAGCACGATCCGGCCGGACAAGGTCGCGGCCGTCGGACTGCTGTCCGACCCGCAGCGTTCACCGACCGACGCCCTGATCGGTCCGATTGTCCCGGGCGGCGGTGCGGCAGGCCCGCGCGCCGGTGGCTTCGGATGGATCAGCGACCGGACCGTCACGTTCTGCGCTCCCGGCGACCTGTACTGCTCCACTGAGGACGACGACTACATCACCCGGGTGGCCGGCTTCGCCGCGACGAACTCCGATCCGGGCTCGTCGGACTCTCCCGACATCGCCACAGAGGGTGGTGCGCTCCTCCGGGATCTGGTCGGTGCGGGTGGAATCCCCATGTTGCAGAACCAGTTGACGGAGCAGGCGAATCTGCAACGCGCCGACGACCTCGCCGTGTTCTACGGGTCCGGTGCGCACCAGAACTACCAGGGTTACGTTGTGGACGCCGCGGGCAACACCCCGACGACCTGGCTGGCGACTTGGTTGCGTGACAAGGCCTGACGCCCGACTGCCCACGGCTCGAATCGCACACTGCGTACCGCGGCGCCTCCACCATCGGTGGAGGCGCCGCGGTGCATTTGCGCTGCCCCCCGGCCGACGGTCGAGCATCCGCACTTCGAAAGCCTCCCGACGAAAATCACCCTTGACGCGCTGTCCGGCGTCGCGGCAGGCCCTGACTCCTCGATCGGAGGGCGACCTTCGCGCCGACAGGTGGGTCACAATGGTCCGGTGTTCGGTTTCCGCGGTCCCACCGACGTCCGAAGTGTGCGTTCGCTGTACGAGCCGAGAGACCTGTTGCATGCCTACGAGGATCATGCGACTCGGGAGGTTCGACCCGACTCCGGTGAAGTTCTGATCCGGATACCGCTTCGCGACGGGACCGACCTGGAGGTCACGATCGTCGGCGCGCGGCCGGAGTGGACCGAGTCGCGCGTCCGTGCTCTGTGCACATCGCTCACCGACGTCGACCGACGGATGCGCCGTGTCCTCGGGGACGCGTTCGTCATCGGGTGGATCGAACTCGACGCCGCGGATCACGGCACCATCGACTACTGGGAGGTCGGGGTCAACAGTGAGTACGCCGTCGACATCGTGTGGACCGGTGACGGCTGGGCCGTCGACCGGCAGGCGGCCCGGTGACACACCGGTTCGCGTCACCGGGCGCTGGTAGGTTGACCGACTGTGAATGACTCGGCTTCCGTCGGTGTCGAACGTGACCACGTGCGGCCGTTGCTGAAGCGACTGGGTTTCCGGAAGCGTGCCCTCGTGTTCACCAGGGATCGTGGCGGTCTCACGGACGTCGTGTCGCTCCAACGCTCATCGGGGAATTCCGGTGGACACGTGCGGTTCTACGTGAACTGCGGCATCTACTCCGCGGAGTTCGCGACCGCGATCGGTGGCACCGCCTCGGCGCGGCCGCGCGAGGTCGACTGCCAGTTCCGCTGCCGTCTGGAGAAGCTCGTGCCCGGCATGCCGCCCTGGTTCGAGATCACCGACGACGAGGCCGCCGCCGCTGTCGGCGCCGAGGTGTCGGCCGGGTTGGAGGTGGGCGCGGGGGCCCTCGGGCTCGTCACGACGACCGATCAGGTGGCGGACCGCATCAGTGGAGGCGTGGCGACCGAGGCGTTCCGCTACCGCATCGCGACGGGCGACTGGGACTCTGCCCGGAGGCTCTACGGATCCATCCGGTTGGAGTTCGGCGCCGAGGAGCGCTGGCCTCGGATCGATGCCGTTCTCCGCCGCCACATTCCGGAGGCCGAACTCGATTCGATCCTGTCCTCGGTTCCACCCGTGTGACCCGGCGTGGTGGTGGACTGTCGTTCGGGTTCATCCACAGCTGTGGAAAAACCTGCTCAGCACTGTCTCTGATGACGGCGACGGCGCGACTACGCCGGGACGGCGGCGGGTAGACGCCTGGCGAGCCGTGCCGCGATCGCCGCGCACACGAGCAGTTGCATCTGGTGGAAGAGCATGAGCGGCAATACGATCAGGCCGATGGGCTGACCGGGGAACAGGACGGTCGCCATCGGGAGCCCGGTCGCGAGGGACTTGGTGGAGCCGCAGAACAGGATCGCGGTGCGGTCCTCGTACGAGAAGCCCAGCTTCCGCGATCCGTACCAGGTGAGCGCGAGAACGATCGCGAGGAGGACGGCGCAGACCCCGACGAGCGCGGCCAGGCGTCCGGGGGACAGCATCGACCAGATGCCCTCGTTCATGCCGCGGCTGAAAGCGACGTAGACGACGAGCAGGATGGAGCCGCGGTCGACGAGCTTGAGTGGTTTGCCGTGCTCCTTGACCCATCCGCCGATCCAGCGCCGCAGGAACTGTCCGGCGAGGAACGGCACGAGCAGCATGAGGACGATGTCGAGCACCGCCGACCCGCTGAAGGTCACGCCCTGTGTGGACATCGTGAGTGCCACGAGAACCGGCGTGACGATGATGCCGATCATGCTCGACGCGCTGGCCGAGACGACTGCGCCGGGGATGTTGCCGCGCGCCACCGACACCAGGGCGATCGCTGACTGGACGGTCGACGGCAGCAGGCACAGGTACAGCACGCCGAGGTACAGCGGTTCACTCAGCACCGACGGCACGAGAACCTTCGCTGCGAGCCCGAGCAGGGGGAACACGACGAACGTCGTGGCCAGGATCGTCAGGTGCAGGCGCCAGTGCCTGAGCCCGTCGATCGCCTCCTGTGTGGACAACCGAGCCCCGTACAGGAAGAACAGGAGCCCGATCGCGATCTTCGCGGCCCACGCCACGGTGTCCAGGGCGATCCCGTCCGCCGGCACGATCGCGGCGAACGCGACCGTGAGGAGGATTGCGACGAGGAACGGGTCGAGCCGTCCCAGCACGGGGATCTTCGAGAACATCGTTCGACGGTAGAGGCCGACCATGTCATTCGCGAACTTGATCGCTGTGATTTCAGCGATCACGAACTGTGATCGGCATGGTTGGATGGAGTGGTGTTCGAGCCGGTGCAACTGCGCAGCTTCCTCGCCGTCGAGCAGGAAGGGGGCTTCTCCGCCGCTGCGCGCAGGCTCGGTGTGCGGCAGTCGACGGTCAGTCAGCACGTCGCCAAACTCGAACTCGCCGCGGGCAGGCAACTGTTCCTGCGTGACACCCACGGCGTGGAGTTGACGGCGGACGGGTCGGCGATGGTCGGTTTCGCCCAGGACATCCTCGACCGACACGACGCCGCTGAACAGTACTTCGCGGGCTCGCCGGTCAGCGGCAGGCTCCGGTTCGGCGCTTCGGAGGATCTGGTGCTCAACGAGCTGCCGGAGATCCTCGGCGAATTCCGGCGCAGTCACCCGCGGGTCGACCTCGAGTTGACCGTCGGCCTGAGTGAGGACCTGCACCGGGGTCTCGCCGACAACTCCCTCGACCTGATGTTCGGCAAGCGGCGGCCGGGGGAGCGGCACGGCGAGCTCATCTTCCGTGACCGCCTGGCCTTTCATGCCGCGCCGGGCTTCGTGCTGGACGCCGACGGTCCGATCGCGCTCGTCACCTATCCGCCGCCGTCGCTGACGAGGGAAGCGGCGCTGGACGTCCTGCGTCGCAGCGGCCGTGGTGCCCGCGTCGCGTGCACCACCGACAGCCTCAACGGCCTGCGCGCCGCGGCGCTCGCGGGACTCGGCGTCGTCCTGCACGCCGAGAGCCTCCCGCCGCCGGGGCTCGAACCGGTCCGCGGTCAGGGTCTCCCCGACGCCGGGGACATCGAGTTCGTCCTTGTTTCCCGGCGCACCGTGCTGAGCGAGCCGGAATCGGCTTTGCGTGCAGTCATCTTCGACAACGCCAACCGGCTGCGGGCACGCAGTCGGAGGCGGTGAAGTGCAGGACGGTCAGGCCTCTGCCGTGGGAGTACAGACTCTCTACTCGAGTTGTGTTGCGCGTCAACGACCGCCACCGCCGTCGGACTCCCACCGCTGCTGTGCTGCTGCCCCTTCTTCTCGTGCGGCTACCCCGACTGCTCCTGCCGTCAGGAGATCAGTGGTGGATGTCCGAGAACCGGTCTTCGCGGCAGCCGTGAGGATGTCGTTCGCAGAATCCGGGTCCGTCCGAGGCGGCACGACCAGCAACACGATCTTCGTTCTATGGGGACCGGCGACGTAGATCGTGTCGACCGGCTGGAAGGGGTAGCCGTCGAGGCGGACGGCGCTCCCGGCAACGAAGATGCGGGTGGGTGCCGGCGCCCACTCGTCCACGTTGTAGAGCACACGCTGGACAGGGCCGAGTCTCAAGGACAGAACTTCGAGCAGGTCTGGGAGTTCACGCGTCAAGGTTCGGGTACGTGGCCACCACGCTCCGTCGACTGCCCCTGAAGAGGGTGCCTTCGACTTGAGCCGCAGGCGCGGAGTGTGGCCGGGCCGTGCGCGCGGCGGGGTGAAATAGGGTCGGGCGGGATGCAGCGTCATGATCGACGCTCCTGACTCGGCCGCGAAGGGCCGACTATTCGAATCGGTGACGACGCGACTCGATCCGCGCACGATGTGCCTCCGATACACCCAGTCTATCCCGTGGGCAGGGTGGGGTGCGTCCTGCCGGCGCCCTGCGGCGGCCTGATGTTTGTCTGGGTGCCTAGTTCGCGGGGTGAGCGGCCGCGAAGTCGGTCGGCCACAACGGCTGCAGCATGTGCCAGTCGGCGGGGTGTGCGCCGATACCGGCCGCGAATCGGTCGGCCAACGCCTGTGTCGTGCCGACCAGTCCGCGGGTGGCGTCGATCGGCGGGTCGACGTGGAAGCCCCAGCCGTCGGGTGTGAACCAGCAGTGCACCGGCAGTAGTGGTGCGCCGGTGTCGATCGCCAGCCTGGCCGGACCGGCCGGGATGCGGGTCGGTTCTCCGAAGAAGGTGACCGGCACCCCCGTGCCGGACAGGTCGCGTTCGGCGAGCAGCCCGACGACTCTTCCCTGTCGCAGCCTTGACGCCAGTTGTTCGAACGGCGGTGTCGCGGAACCGGTGAGAGGGATGATCTCGAATCCCAGACCCTCGCGGAACCGGACGAAGCGCCGGAACAGCGACTCGGGCCTGAGCCGTTCGGCGATCACGATGGGTGGGCCCACCCGTTGCGCCAGCCAGCAGCCAGCAAGATCCCAGTTCCCGCTGTGTGTCAACGCGAGTACCACGCCCTTGCCGTGCTCGACCGCCTCGTGAACGTGGTCGAGGCCGGTGGCCGAGGATTCGACCTGCTCGGCGAGCTGCACCGGATCCATCGACGGCAGCCGGAAGGCTTCGCACCAGTAGCGCGCATAGGAACGCAGGCTCGCATGCACGAGGCTGTCTGGCACCTGGGAGGGTGTTGCGTCAACCACCCGAGCCAGATTGCGTCGCAGCTGATCCGGGCCGCCGTTGCGCGCCGCACGATCGGCCGCGATGTCGAAGAGGCGTCCGGCCCACCGTTGCGGCAGTGTGCGTACAAGCCGCCACGCCGCCGCGTACCCGAGATCCCATGCTCGTTCCTTCGGGTGCACGTTCGTTCCTGCCGCTTACCCGTCGCCGTGCTGCTGGTCGGCGGGGATCCCGCTGAACACCGGACGACTCAGCCGCTCGTCGTCCTCGATCGAGATGGCGGTGACGGTGACCTCGTCGTCGAGGTGGCTGAACAGCCCCGTCGGCCGGCCTTCGTTCACAGTGCGGCTCCTTTGTGGTCCTTCGAATGGGCGGTGGCGATGACCTGTCGCATGAGGTCGTATCCGTGATCGGCGACTGTCCCCGAGGCGATGACGACGAGGGCAAGCATGCTTCCGCTCTCGCCGTACACGAACATGACGTCCGTGGGTTGACCGGGGATCGGACCGGTCACGACGATGCCGTCCGAGTCGTCGATGAGTCGTTGATTCCTGCTGATCTTGTTCCAGTCGAAGGCGATGCGCTCCACGGGCCCGAGCCGATCCGTCAGAGCCGTGACCAGAGAGTGCAATTCGGTTGTGGTGTTGGTGGTCCAGGGCCACCAGACACCGTCCACCTCGGCGTTGTTCTCCGAACGAGGCGTGAGCAGGACACGCGACGTGCGGGTGGTCGGGCTGAACGGCTGACGGTTGTCAGGAGTCGGTGTGTGTCGTCCCATGTCGTAGTGCGACGGGAGTGAGAACGGCGTCATGTGACGCTCCTCTGGGGTGGCCGCGAATCGGCCATCTGTTTCCAACCGGCGCAGACCGGAGAAAGTCAATTCCAGCTCATGGTGCGACCGATGACTCCAGTCTACAGTCCTCACGCAGCTCGTCGCCCGGCCAACGTCTTCTGCATGCATGGTCGAGCTGATGTGGGTTGTCGTTTACACGACAAGTGATCCCGTAGTCATGGGACGGATGGAATGCGTTGACTCCAGGTTCACTCGGCGCTGGTCGACTGTCCGGCATGGTGGAAAAAGGTGAGGCAGCCGCACTGGGCGAGGTTCTCGAATCGCTCAAGAGCGATTACCCCGGTCTCGCAGGCGACGAGGTCGACGCCATGGTCGCTCGCGCCAGGGACGACTTCGCAGGCAGGCCGATCCGCGACTTCGTGCCCCTGCTCGTCGAACGCCGCATCAGGTCGCAACTCGCTGCGAGCTAGACCCGGGTCCGCGTCACGCGGCGTGGTGGGTGATGCCCGCCGCCGCGTGCCCGATGGTGGCGTCGCCGTCGATCATGGTGCGCATGAACTTTCGTTGCTGCGCCATGCCGCGCACCGCGGCGCGGTCCCGGCCGCCGTCGCGGAGGGTGGCGATGGAGCGGAACGCGTTGACGGGGAAGCGGATCACCGGATACCAGGGCAGGACGAACCACGGTAGTCCTAGGGTGCGCATCGCGCCCGGTCCGAGGAATGCGCTGGTGATCGACAGGTGCTGGGAGCGCGCGATCCGGCGGCGCAGCGTGGGGAACGCGCCGTAGTTCCAGGACAGCGGGTCGTCGATCATCGGGATCGAGAGCTGTTGCGTTGTCTCGTCGGGCGTCGACAGCGCGTACGACGTGTGGAGCAGCACGCGGACCGAGTCGCGGAAACTGGTGGGCAGGAACTCGTCGTGCACGCCCATGAGCCGGCCGACGTACCGGGTCAGGTGCGCGACGGCGTCGTACTCGGTGGGCCGGTGGACGGTTCCCATCGCGATCGCGCCGACGCTCGGCGCGATGAGCGCGCCGACGAGGGTGGCGGCCATGTCGGTCTGGTTGATCGGCAGCCCCCAGGCGTCGGAGTCCCAGTCGGGCAGTGCCGTGACGTGCCGCCGAACCATGGCATGGATCAGCCGGACCCGGACGGTGGATCGGTAACCCACCCCGCCCGGGGCGAGCCCGTTCTCGGTGATGACGTCGAGCGCCCACTGTGACGTTTCGGCGAAGCGGGCGTTCGAGCCCTTCTCGAGTGCGCCGGTGCGCAGCAGGGTCTGGTTGAAACCGGAGAACATGTAGCCGCCCAGCAGTGCGACGTCGCGGGCGATGTACAGCGCGTCCGCGCCGCCGCTGCGCATCACCTTCGCGGCGACGTCGAGTGCGTCCCGATCCACCCAGTCCGGGACCGTCTCGACCTCGGTGAAGAACTCGCGCAGCGGTTCGGGGGCGTCCGCGACGGAGTCGATGCCGCCCGCGAGCGCCTGCTCGAAGAGGGGACGGCTCACGCTCATGCCCGCTGTGTACATCCACTCGACCAGTCGGTCGGCGAGTTCGTCACCGACCGTGAGGCAGTCGCCGAGGCGTCGGAACTGCGCGGTATCCGGCTTGCGCAGGCCCAGTGCCAGGCCGAAGGCCCGGATGCCGACCGGCACGGTGCAGGGGCCGTCCGGGTGGCGGGCGGGGAGTGCAGACGTCATCGGGTGGGCCCTTCGATCGACACCAGGTTTGGACAACACGCGTGCTCCAAAACATAGGGTGACGGTAGAGTGCTGTCAATGGCACGTGCAGATGTGGTGCGGGACTACGGCGGGGTCAGTGCGGACGACCGCCGCGCGCAGCGGCGCCGCAAACTCCTCGACGCGGGGCGTCAGGCATGGGGCGAAACGGGACTCGGCGAGGTCACCGTCCGCGGGGTGTGCAGCGCGTCCGGCCTGCAGCCCCGCTACTTCTACGAGCAGTTCGCCAACCGCGACGCGTTGATCGAGGCCGTCGCGGACGAGGTCCGAGGAGAACTGTTCGCCACGCTCGTCGAATCCAGCCGCACCACGGACGGCGAACTCGAGGACAAGCTGCGCGCAGCACTGACGGCATTCCTGTGCGCCATCGACGCCGACCCGAACGTGCACCGCATCATGCGCACCGATCTCGCCGGCGTGCCCGGGCTGGAACGCCGCAGGGTCGAGAGTCTGAACATGGTCGCCGACCTGATGCTGCTGCACGGCAACGGAATTCCCGGCTTCGGAGCACCCGAGGGTGTCGATCTGCGCCGATACGCACGCTTCGTCGCCGGCGGCGTCAACCACCTCATCGACAACTGGCTCGAAACGCAGGACGAGTCGCCCGAGGAGCTCGCCGAGCTGTGCACAAGGCTGTGCATGACCTTCGCCGACGCCGTGAATCGCTGAGCGGACGCCGGATCCGCCGGATCAGCGGTGTCGCGTCAGCAGGTCCCGCACATGGCCGGTCTCGTTGACGGAAGCCGGACGCGCCTTCCCGTTGCGGGAGAAGAGAATCCGCGACACCGAGGCGTACTCGATGGGGAAGGTCAGCGGACGCTCCAGGCCGAGCAGGTGCTGCAGGTAGATGTTGATGACGCCGCCGTGTGCGAAGACGGCGACGGTGTCCTCGTGGTCGGAGTCGGCGACGACGCGACCCATGGCGTCCAGGACACGCGCCCGGAACACCTCGGCGTCGACGAACTCGGGGAGGTGGCCGGCGAGGATGCGCGCGTAGGCCTCGGGCGCCGCGGTCTTCGCCTCGTGGATGGGGATGTAGTGGGCGAGCTCGCTGTCGTACTCGGCGAGGTCCTTGTCCACGTCGACGACGAGTCCGCGGGCCTCGGCGAGCGGGGCCGCGGTCTGGCGGGCGCGCAACTGCGGGCTGCTGACGATCCGCGCCACCGGATACACGGCGAGGGCATCCGGCAATCGTGCGGCCTGGGCGTGGCCCTCGGCGGTGAGCGCCGGGTCGGCCGGCGCGTCATCGGTGAAGAGGCGTTCGGGCAGCGCGTGGCGGATCAGGAGCAGTTGCACCCAGTCACCATGACAGACGGCCCCGGCGTCTATCGGCGCGGGTCGGGACCGGCAACCGTCCGAATCAGGTCCGCGAGCCGATCGGGTTGATCGACCATCGCCACATGGTGCGCCGGACGGAGTACCTCGAACCGCGCTCCGAGCGTCGATGCCAGTCGTCGTTGACTGCGCAGCCACAGGGCGCCCCACGGTGTCGGGCGTCCGGTGTGCGCGGCGACCACCAGCGCCGCCGCCGAGAACGCCGTACGCCTGCGCAGCGCGAACACCTCTCGCGCCAGATCCGGGAAGACCGCGTTCTCCACCAACGCCGCTTCCAGATAGGACGGCGACCGCCAGATCCGTCGCACCCAGGCGCCCCTCGCATCGCCCGCGCTCGCCGAGTGGTCGAGCAGACGCCACGCAGGCACGGCCAGCCGGCGCTGCAGGCCGGTCGCGGTGACCACCGACGCCACGGTCCGTGCCGCCGCGAGGCGCCACCGCCGGGGTATCAGCCCCGCGCCGCCGCTCACGCTCGCGTCGAGCAGCACCACTGCCGCGGTCCGGTCCGGGTGCAGGCGCGCGAACGCCTCGACGTAGAACCCCGCCAGCGAGTGCCCGACGACGATCACCGGACCGGACAGATCGACGGCGTCGAGGACGGCGGCGATGCGATCGGCCTCGCCGTGCGCGGTCGGCGGCATCCCGGAGGGCGCGCTGAGCCCGAAGCCGGGCCGGTCGAACCGCACCACCGGCCGGTCCCGTGCGAGGACGGCCGCGACCGCGTCCCAGTCGAACCAGTTGCCCGCCAGTCCGCCACACAGCACGACCGGCACCCCGCCGGCACCCGACCGAATCGCACATTCGGTCAGCACCACGTGCAGGTCGTGGCCGTCGACGCGAATCATCCGACCCGGAGTCGTCACGTCGACCTGCGCTGCCAGGCGGCGACCAATGCGAGGTACGCGATCCATCCCGACACCGCGAGCAGTTGCAGACGCTGGGCGTAGCCGAGCAGCCAGAAGTCGTCACCGCGTCCGTCGGCGTCCACCGCCCACAGTGTCCACACGGTCCCGACGACGTATGTGGCGACGATCCCGACCACCGACCAGCGCAGCCACCGCGGCCAGCCGTAGCGGTACGCGGCGGCGAGGAACGCCAGCACGGACACGGCCGCAGCCGTCGCCGCGGAGGCGCTGGTGGTCTCGTGTAGCAGGCGGGCGTCGTCGTAGACGCCCGCGTCCTCCAGTGCCGCGCACTGCGCGCCGGCGTGGGCTGCGCAGTGCAGGGGCATCCGTGAATCCGCCATGGTGGCGACCGCGAACACGCCCAGCGCTGCCCAGCCGATGGTCGTCAGGAGGCGACGTCTCAGCGTCAACGCGAGGATCGCCGCGACGAGCAGGATCGCTCCGGTGACGAGATCGGCTGTGCGAAAAAGGAATCCGTACGGTTGATCGAGCGCAGCCAGTTCGCTGGTGTAGGCGCGCGCTGGGTCCAGGCCGGTCGGCAGGACGAGTTCGAGCAGCCACGACGTGTACGTGACGGCGCCGATCGCGAGGAGTGCGACGAGGACGCCCGCTCTTCGGTGCGAAGAGGGTGTGGGCGCCGTGTCGGTGATCACTGCTTCGGTTTGGCCAATGGGAAGGCGAGGGTTTCGCGGATGCTGCCGCCCGTGATGAGCATGACGATGCGGTCCACACCCATGCCGAGGCCACCGGTCGGCGGCATGGCGTGTTCGAGTGCCTGCAGGAAGTCCTCGTCGAGTTCCATCGCCTCCTCGTCACCGCCTGCGGCGAGCAACGACTGCTCGGTGAGTCGCTGCCGCTGGTCGATCGGATCGGTGAGTTCGCTGTAGGCGGTGCCCAATTCGATGCCCCACGCGACGAGATCCCACTTCGCGGCGACCCCCTCGATCGTCGGGTGCTTGCCGGTCAGCGGCGACATCGACGTCGGGAAGTTCGTGTAGAAGGTGGGGAACTCGGTGTGGTCCTCGACGAGGTGCTCGTACATCTCCTGCGCGACGGCGCCGGTGTCCCAGTCCGGCTGATACGGGATCTCGTGCGCGTCGCACAGGCTGTGCAGCTCGGAAAGTGGTGTGTCCGGCCCGATGTCGACGCCGATCTTCTCCGACACCGCACCGTGCATCGTCTTCACCGGCCACTCACCGGAGATGTCGACCTCGACCATCTCGCCGTCCGGGCCGGGCCGCAGGATGATCTCGCGGCCGTGCGCGGCGACCGCCGCCGCCTGGATCAGTTCCCGGCACAGCACCATCATCCGCTCGTAGTCGCTGTGCGCCTCGTACGCCTCGAGGATCGTGAACTCGGGGTTGTGCTTGAAGTCGACGCCCTCGTTGCGGAACACGCGGCCGATCTCGAACACCTTCTCCATCCCCGCGACGCACAACCGTTTCAGGTACAGCTCCGGCGCGATCCGCAGGTACAGGTCCAGGTGGTAGGCGTTGATGTGGGTGACGAACGGGGCCGCGTTCGCGCCGCCGTGCACCTGCTGCAGGATCGGCGTCTCCACCTCCAGGAACGCCCGCGACGTCAGAGTGTCCCGCAACGACCGCACGATCGCCGTCCGCGCCACCAGCAGCTCACGCGCGGCCGGGTTGATCGCGAGGTCCACATAGCGTTGCCGCACCCGGGTTTCCGGGTCGGACAGGCCCTTCCACTTGTCGGGAAGCGGGTGCAGGCACTTGCCGTTCATCCGCCAGTCCGCCGCCAGCAGCGACAGCTCGCCCTTGCGACTGCGTCCGATCCTGCCGCTCACCTCGATGAGGTCCCCGAGGTCGAAGTCTGCGGTGAACTCGTCCAGGCGGTCGCCGACGATGTCGCGGTCGAACAGCACCTGAAGGTCGCCGGACCAGTCGCGGACCACCGCGAATGCGACGCCGCCATAGGCGCGGATCCGCAGCACGCGTCCCGCGATCCGCACCTGCGTCCCCTCGGGTGACGCCCCCGCCGCTTCGACGCTGTGCGTCGGCGGGTACGCCACCGGGTACGCGTCGACGCCCTCGTCGGCGAGGCGGGCGAGCTTGTCCATCCGCACCCGGACCTGCTCCGGCCTGCGTGGGCCGGGAGGCACCACCTCGGTCGGGGGGACGAGCGGTGCGACGCCGTCGGGGGCGCTGCCGTCGGCGTGCAGTCCCGCACTGATCGACGTGGGCACCGATTCGTGTACGCCGGTGTGGGCCGCGGCGTCCCCACGCCGGAAGCTCGGCAGCGTCAGGAAGCCCTCCGCGATCGCGGACGCGACGCCGACCTTCGGCAGGACCCGTCGATCGGCGAAGCACAGGTACCGCGGCGCCCAATCCGGCTTGTACTTCACGTTCGACCGGTACAGCGCCTCCAACTGCCACCACTTCGACGCAAACACCAGCAGCGACCGCCACATCCGCAGCACCGGGCCTGCGCCGATCCGTGCACCCTCCTCGAACACGGACCGGAACACCGCGAAGTTCAACGAGATCCGGTTGATGCCGAACCGTTCGCCCTGGGTGGCGAGCTCGGTGACCATGAGTTCCACGGTCCCGTTCGGTGACTGCGGGTTGCGGCGCATCAGATCCAGCGACACCCCGTTCGCGCCC
This sequence comes from Rhodococcus sp. Q, assembly GCF_005503035.1. NCBI lineage: Bacteria > Bacillati > Actinomycetota > Actinomycetes > Mycobacteriales > Nocardiaceae > Rhodococcus > Rhodococcus sp. Q. The sequence goes on along the minus strand of NZ_SCOY01000020.1, from coordinate 65,705 downwards.
CACGGGACCAGCGACAGGATGCCGAAGACCTCGCCCGGGGTTCCGCCGTCCCCCTCCGGTCCGAGGGCTTCGACGAGCAGGCAGTCGCCGTCGGCCGGATCTCCGAGCCGTCCCAGCGCCATCGAGAAGCCGCGTTCGGTCTCGGTGTCGCGCCAGGCGTCGGCCAGCGCGACCACCCGTGCCATGTCTTCGGGCGGGACGTCGCGGTGCCGCCGGATCCGCACCGTCACCCCTTGCTTGTGGACGCGGTTCACGGCCTGCCGCACCTGCCGCATGTCGCGTCCGGCGAGGTCGAAATCGCGGGTGTGCAGGATCGCCTCGTCACCGAGCTGCAGCACCACGAGCCCGGCGCGGTCGTACGCGGTGGCTCCCGCTTCGCTCGCCCCCATGACCGCGGGCGTCCACCCGTACTTCGCGGCGAGGTCCAGCCAGGCGTCGATGGCGTGCGGCCACGCCTCCTCGTCGCCGATCGGATCGCCGCTGGCCAGGCACACTCCCACCTCGACGCGGTAGGTGACGGCCGCCTTCCCCGACGGCGCGAACACGACGGCCTTGTCGCGGCGGGTCGCGAAGTAGCCGAGCGAGTCGTCGCCGCCGGACCGCGCCAGCAGACCCCGCAGCGCGGACTCGTCGTGGCCCGTCAACGCGTTCGACGCGCGCTGCGATCGGAACAACACCACGACGGCCGCGAGCAGCGCGAGCGCACCGAACAGGCCGAGCAGCGTGTTGACGAATCCGTGCGGACGGCCGCTGAACTGCTCGTTGTCCACGGCGGCGAGGGCCGTCACCCGGTTCAACGCCCACAGGAACCGTTCGTCCTGCGGCAGTGATCCCGGGAAGAGTTCCACCAGGCCCCACCCGACGAGCGTGCCGAGTGCCAGCCCGGCGACCAGGACGCCGAGCGCCTTCCAGACGGCTCCGCGGCGCACCCGGGTGTAGAACTGCGGCCGGGCCGCGACGAGGAGCGCGATCACCGCGACGTGCACCGCGCACGCGACGGCCGCGTTGGCGTCGCGGTCGGCGATGGCGACGGCGAGATTCGCCAACCCGATCAGGGTCAGGTAGACCGTCAGCAACCACCACGCGATCCGCTTGCGGCTGGCGAGGGCCGCGGCGAGCAGGCCGAGCACGAGTGCCCACGCGAAGCTCGTGTCGGGCGCGTCGAAGTAGTAGTCGTCGATGTACACGCGGACCGGGCGGACCAGGTACCGGATCACCGGCGACAGGCTCCACAGGAACACCAGCACGGCGAAGACGCCGATGATCAGGCCCGCGATGTGCGGTACCTGCGACAGGCGTGAGGCGGTCGGGCGACGTAACGCACGTGATGGACTCGGCTTCGACGGAGCTGACAGTTCACCTGTGGCGGTCGGCGGCATGAACCCAGTGTGAGGGCTCGCCGAGTCCGGTGCGGGATGATGGAGGGCATGTCCGCCCCCGAAGACGTCCCCATCCGTGACGAAGTCATCCGCCTCGGCCAGTTCCTCAAACTCGCCAACCTCATCGAATCAGGCGCCGAAGGCAAAGAGGTGATCGCCGACGGCCACGTCACCGTCAACGGCGACGTCGAAGTGCGGCGCGGTCGGCAGCTGCGGGAGGGCGACGTCGTGGAGATCGGCGGGATGAGCGCGCGCGTCGCGCGGGAGTGACGGTCGGCCCGACACTCACCGCGGCGTGGGTGTGATCTGGACGAACGGTTCGGGCATGTACGGCCGGCACGCTTGATCCTTCAGGTCGCGCTCGGATGGCGTGAGGAGTTGCTTTCCGTGCCCGACGACGAGCCACCGGGGTTCGGTGGTTGTCCTGCCGTCCGCTGCGTTCTCTGTGGTGAAGCGGACGCGAGGACTCCACAGCGTGTAGAGCAGGTGGTTGCTGCCGGCGAACAGGCCGCCGGTATCGCGGTCTCGGTAGTAGAGAGAGGCCGGGTGTGAAGTACTCGCAGAGGGTGAACTCGATGGTGCCCTGGTCGTCGATCACCTTCGCGCCCACGGTCTTGTACAGCTCGCCGCCGGTCGCAGGATTCGGTGTACCGGTTGGGTGATACCAGTCGGGTAGCGCTTCCTCGGGTGAGACTCGGGAAAGAATGCTGGTGGCCCCGTCGCGATCGTCGAGTGCGCGCGGCCTGTCAATCCGGTACTGCATGGCGAACCGTGCGGCGTCGGCGGTCGCCTCGTCGAGTGGGATCGCGATTTCGGAGCGGTACTCGGCGGGTGGGTAGTTCCACGGCGGCAGCGCCGTGGTGGGGGCGGCCGCGGACGATTCGCTGCCTTCTCCGGCAGCGCAGCCCGCCGCGATGAATGCCGCGGCGGCGAGAATCGTCGCGATGGCAACCGGGCGAGTCCGCACGGCTAGTCCGTACCCATCGCAAGTCGATTCGAGTAGGTCTGCTGGTAGTGCATCGCGAGCAGCAGTTCGCGCGACACCTTCACGTCTTCCGGCAACTGATCCCCCGATCGTCGACACCCCGACGGCAGAGTGTAGAGCACCAGTGACGGCACGCTCGCGGTACCGGACAGAGCGGGGTAGCGGCATTCAGAGTTGTCCGAAATGTACTGGTGTGCTGGATGTTCACTGAAAGTGCTGCGGTGCAAGAGTTTTCGAGCGGTTCACGGCGCCGTCACCCTGTGGCCACGCGCCCCGGAGATACGGTGCCTAGCGTCCGTGCGGTCCTCACCAGCCCACGGAGGTATCCGCACTGTGACCACTTCATCGTTCAACCGACGCGCGTTCATCGGTCGAACCGCCCTCGCCGGAATCGGCGTTGCCCTCGCGGGGAGCGTCGACACCGTGTTCCGTCCCGCGGTCGCTGCAGCTCAGCCCGGACTGGGGCTCGGGTACGGCCCGCTCGTCCCGGACCCCGCCGGAATCCTCGCGCTGCCTGTCGGATTCTCCTACTCCATCATCGCCAAGTCGGGTGAAACCCTCCTCGACGACGGCTCCCCGGTGCCGAGCGACCCCGACGCCAACGGCGTGTTCGCCCGCGGCGCGACCACCGTCATCGTCACCAACCACGAGGTCGGCAGTGACGAACCGTTCGGTGTTCCGGTCGTCGACGGCATCACCTACGACCCGGGTGCCCGCGGCGGCACCACGACCACCACGGTCGGCCCGAACGGTGCACGCCAGGGCCAGTACGTGAGCGTCGCAGGCACCGTCAACAACTGCGCGGGCGGCATCACGCCGTGGGGCACGTGGCTCACCTGCGAGGAGACGGAGGCGAAGGCGGGCTCGAAGGGCTTCACCCTCGACCACGGCTACGTCTTCGAGGTCGACCCCGCGAGCCAGGCCGCGAACGTCGGCAAGAGCGGGATCCCGCTGAAGTTCCTGGGCCGCTACGCCCACGAAGCCGTCGCCGTCGATCCCGCGACCAGCGCCATCTATCTCACCGAGGACGCCTCCGGCCCGAACGGCCTGTTCTACCGGTGGACGCCGCCGCAGGGATTCGTCGGTGGCCCGGGTGCGCTGCACGCGCTGGCGAAGTCGCCGGGCGGGGACACCGCGGGCAGCCTGCAGGCCATGAAGTGCTTCGCCGACGGCGTTCACGTGCCGGACCTGTCGCAGGCCACCGTGCCGGGCGTCCGCTACACCGTGGAGTGGGTCGACGTCCCCGACCGCGACGCCAAGTCGACGCCGGTGCGCAAGCAGTTCACGAACGAGCAGGTCACCCGCAGCCGCAAGCTCGAAGGCCAGTGGTGGGGCCACGGCGGCGCGTACTTCGTCGCCAGCTACGCGCGCACCAGCGACGGCAGCGTCGCCGAGCACGACGGCCAGGTGTGGTTCTACGACCCCGCCACGAAGACCGTGGAGTTGAAGACGCTGTTCGGCGTCAACCCGGACCCGGCCGTCGACACCGGCAACTACGACGGTCCCGACAACATCACGGTGTCGCCGCACGGCGGCGTGATCCTCGCCGAGGACGGCGAGGGCGTCAGCCACCTCATCGGTGTCGGCGAGGAGGGCGATCCGTTCGTGATCGCTCGAAACGACCTGAACGACAGCGAGTTCGCCGGCCCCGCGTTCAGCGCCGACGGCAGGACGTTGTTCGCGAACATTCAGACGCCGGGCATCGTCGTCGCCATCCGCGGCCCCTGGCGCCGTGCCACCGGCGGCTCGTCCTTCGGTTCCTGACCCACACGAGCCGAGAGTGCACCTGCCTGCATCCCCACGCGGGTGATGCGACGTTCCCCCAAGCACTTCGTGCAGGGAGGTGCCCCCAGGTGCACTCTCGTTCGGGGGTAAGGGGAGGGGCGGCCGAGCGGGCACTGTTGTACGGCGTCTTACGGTGCCACACTGGAGTGATCGGTCACGTCAGTTCGAAGGGCGGTGTGGCCATGAGAACTTCACATCGAGTGCGGTCCACGTGGATGCGGCTGGTGGTGGCAGCGGCGGCGGTTCTGTTGTTGCAGTGGGCATTCGCCGCACCGTCCGCGTCGGCTCAGCTGACGTCCGCGGTCGGCGACGTCACTGCCCACACGTTCACGGTCGACGCGGCAGGCGAGGTTCGCGTCATGCCGGCGTCGATGGGCAAACCGGGGTACGAGACACCACTGGGCACCTTCGAAGTGCTCGAGAAGTTCCGGTATCTGGTGATGGATTCGTCCACCTACGGTGTGCCGATCGACGCGCCCGAGGGGTATCGCATCGAGACCGAGTACGCGGTGCGCCTCACGTGGGGCGGGATCTTCGTGCACGCGGCGCCGTGGTCGGTGGAGTCGCAGGGGTACGAGAACGTCAGTCACGGCTGCATCAACCTGAGTACCGAGAACGCGCGGTGGTTCTACGACAACGTGCAGGTCGGAGACCTGGTCACGATCGTCGGCTGACGAGTGGGCACCTACCGTCGCGGCGTCGCGAGTGACGGCGACGGTAGGTGCACGCTCGGCGGTGCGGGGGTCAGTCCTCCGCGCGGACCACGACGCCGTCGTGGTCGCTGTAGACCATCTCGCCGGGGTTGAACGTCACGCCGCCGAAGGTGACGGGGACGTTCTTCTCACCCGAACCGGTCTGGGTGCTCTTGCGGGGGTTGGTGCCGAGGGCCTTGATGCCGATCTCGAGGGTCCGCAGGATCGCGGAGTCGCGGACCGCGCCGTTGACGATGACGCCTGCCCAGCCGTTGTCGACACCGCGGCCGCCGATGATGTCGCCGACGAGGGCGGTGTGGACGCTCGCGTCGCCGTCGACGACGAGGACGCCACCGTTGCCGGGCTCACTCAACGTCTGCTTGACGAGCAGGTTGTCCTGGAAGCACTTGATGGTGGTGATGCGGCCGGAAAACACTGCATGCCCGCCGAACTGGAGGAACTGCGTGTCGCAGCTACGGATGTCGGGGCCGATCTCGTCGGCCAGATCGGCGGTGGCGACCTGCTCGGTCATGGGATGTCCCTTCGTTGGCGAATCATCCACAGCCTAGTTCCTTGTTACCGGCCGGTACCGGACTGCTCGCCGCGCCCGTGACGCGACTCGTAGTCGTCCCGCGTCCGGGCAGCGCGCCGCTGGGCGCGCTCGTTGAGCAGATCGGCGTCGAGGCCGTGCGCGAGGAGGCGATGCCTGCGGTAGATGTTCATCAGCGCCACAGCGAAATACAACACCGGAAGCAGCAGCAGCGCCATCATCGCCAGCGGAATCCAACGCTCGCCGGGCACGAGCAGATAGAACGCGACGAAGATCGGAATCAGTGGCAGCGTGAAACGCAGGACGTATCGGACCGACGATCCGGGGCCGACGAGGTCGTTGCGGACCCACTCCTGCATGGAGTCGGGCAGGGTGCGGCCGAACAGGTAGCCGAGGTACTGCGTGGCGCTGGGTTTGTGCTGGTCGGACATCAATCAAGGATAGTTCCGGCACCCCTGGACGTGTCGTGCGGGGCGCACGCCCATTCGATGTGATGGAGATCACGAATCGAGGTGGAGGCAGTGTTTGAACTGGGGAAACAGTGACGAAACCGGAGATCGCACGCAGACCGAACGGTCGGTCCGGCAGTTGGTTCGGCTTGTCGGCCGCCGATGACCGCACCTAGTATTCCGCACTGAGCACTCCCAGCAGGGAGTCGTCCGAGGCGTACCCGATGGGGGCCCGGATGAAGCGAAACTGTGTGGTCGCGCGCGTTCGCCGCGCGTCCGCCGTCCCGGGGGGGAAACAGTGAACGGCGTCTTCATATCGTCGTGGCCACGCATCGGCAGTGCGCCTCCCGTTCCACGCCATCGCTCCGCACGACTTTCGCGCGCGGATCTCGCAGCACCGGACCACCGGAGGGAATTGTCATGAACACTGTTTCGAAGGGGCGGCATCGCCGTCGCGCCGAGCGAGTCACGGTCGCAGGCGCAGTGCCGGTGGCGTTGGCGATCGTGTGCGCCGGTGTCGCGAACTCGGCGCCTGCGCAGCAGCCGGGTGTCGCCGTCGAGGACGCCCCCGATCTGCAGCCCGGTGTGCCCGTCGCCGAATCCGCTCCCGCTCCCGCACCCGAGCCGGTGGAGGAGCCGAAGGAGTACTGGGTCGCGCCTCCAGTCGAATACGACAACGTCCCCACCCGTACCGCTCCGACGTCGTACTACGAGAACGACGCACCGATCGCACCCGCAGCCGTGTCTCAGCTGCACCTGCCGGTCGCCGTGGAGCCCGTCGCCCCGATCGAGGCACCCGAGGAGCGCCTCCGTATCGGTGATTACGTTGCGGACCAGCCGAACTGGATGTCGGATACCGTTCTCGAGCGGACCAACAACTCCGCGGCCGTGTACGAGGCGCAGGTGAACACCTTCTGGAGGTCGACGGGCGTCGAGGCGTCCCGCGCCGACCGCATCGGTGCCGCCACCATCGGAGGTGCCGCACTCGGCGGGCTCGGAACCGCTGCCGCAGTGGGGATTCCGGCCGCCGTTGCCGGCGGACTGGTCGGTGGATACCTCGGGGGGAACTTCGGTGTAGGACTGGCGCCCGCGGCGGGATTCCTCCTTCCGGGCGTGGGGCACGTCGGTGCGCCTGTCATCGCGACCGCGGGTGGTGCCGCGATCGGTGCTGCGGTGGCCGGTGTCCCGACCGCACTCGTCGCGGGCGCTGTCGGCGCGGGTGTCGGTGCTGCACACGGCATGGCGTTCGGTGCGGGCGACACGCTTTCGGAGCCGATCGAGATGCAGCTGAGCCAGGCCCCGACCGTCGACGAGGCCGCCGTCACGGCGTCGACGCGCGGCGCACTCGAGCAGATCGAGACCATCCCGGGTGGACAGCAGGTCGCGGGCGCGGTCCGCGCTGCCGCCTTCTGGGTTCCCCCGCAGATCGCGGCGGCCGGCGAGCAGGCGCGTGGCGCCGTTGTCGCGCTCCCGGGCGGCGCGGAGTTCGTCGCGGGGCTCGACGCGTCCGGTGCGGACGCCGCGGACATCTTCGAGCCGCAGGTCCAGCAGTCCGGTGCGGCGAGCGGTGCAGTCCAGGCAGGACTGGTCTGAGGGGTGCTCTAAACTCCGCTCGCGCAGGCGATTGCGTGTCGTGGGAGGTCGAAGGGTATGGACCGGTCGGAGCTGTCTCCGGAGGAGTTCGACAGGTGGGTGGCCACGGAACCGAGTGGCACCGACGTGTCCGACGTGGAAGAACCGGGGTGGCTGAAGGCCGGCCCGGCGTCCCCTCCGGTCCGGACTCCCGTGGCGCGCACAGCGAACTCGGATGCCCCGACGCCGCGCACGCGTCGTCGGCGGCGGGGCGGCGTCATCGCCGTGGTCGCGGCACTGGCGGTCGCGGGAGCGCTCGCGGCGGCCGGTCTCACCCTGAATTCGTCCGACCCCGAACCGGATTCGGTCGTCGCCGAACCGGCCGCGCCTGCCGTCGAGGACACCACCTGGTGTGAGGGGCTCGGCGCGGGTGCTCCGGCGACGACCGAGTCCGAGGATCCCGGCGCGGCAGCGATCGCGGGCTTCGAGCGGGCCTACTACGTCCTTCGGGACGGTCGGCGGGCGAGGGAGCACGTCGCCCCGGACGGTCGGGTCGGCACCGCGGAGCAACTCGACGAGGGCATTCGGCAGATCCCCGTCGGCACGAATCACTGCGTGCTGGTCCGGAAGGCCACCGAGGGGGCGTACTCGGTGGACGTGTTCGAACGTCGCCCGGACGGGACCGTCGAGCACTACCCCCAGACGGTGATGACCGTGACCACACCCGACGGCACGCGGATCACCGCGATCAGGAGTCGCGAAGGGTAGTCGTTCGTCAGGTCTTGTTCGACGGTTGCCTGGCGTACGCCATCCGGACGGCGGCCCGGAGGACCTGAGGTGTCCGGCGTGCGGCGGTGAGGACCGCGCGGTCGACGGCGGTCAGACGTGGCCTGTGGCGCGGGACGACCGTTCTCGTGGTGTCGGTCAGGGTGAACAGGGCCCATCGTCCGGGCACGCCCTTGAGGACGTGGGAGCCTCGCGAGGTGTACCGGAGACCGGATCCTGCGGTCAGATCACGGACGGCGCGCGAGACCAGGACTTCGCCGGGGCCGGCGAGGGCGCCGATGCGTGCCCCGACGTGCACGGTCATTCCGGTGAGGTCGGGCCCGCTGCGTTCGAGGGGACCGGTGTGCACGCCCGTGCGCACCGCGAGTCCGAGGCGCCTCCCGTCCCGGCAGACGGTGTCGGCGCAACGGACGGCGTCGGAGGCGCCGTCGAACACGCTGAACGTTCCGTCACCCGAGACGTTCACGAGGCGACCGCCGTGCCGGTCGACCGCGTCCCGGACGGCCCGTTCGTGAGCGGACAGCAGGTCCCGGTAGTCGTGGTCGCCCAATGCTGCCAGTGTCGTGGTGGAGTCGACGACGTCGGTGAACAGGACACAGCCGAGGAACCGGTCGACGTCGCCGATGGTGGCGGCGTGGTTGTCGACCTGCTCCACCTCCTCGAGCACCGGCAACCACGCCTCGCCGAGCGAGGCACCGGGCGACGCCTCGGGCAGGACGGACATCGTCGCGTTCGGGATGGCGGTGGTGATCCGCTCGCACACGGACTGCGGTCGTGGTGACCCGCCGGGATGCAGGACTCGGGTGGGGCACTGGATCGAGTCGAGTGCGTCCCAGCAGTTCATGTGCACCAGCCACTCGAGGTGCGCGCGGGCGGTCGTGGGAGTCGCGGTGGATCGTTCCAGCAGGCCCATCAGCCGCCGGTTCAGGGGCGAGTCGGCCGACGGATCCCACATCTCCAGGGTGCGTCCGGATCCCCAGTGGTCGTAGACGTCGCGCCATCCCGCGACGTAGGCCGCGGGGTCGTGTCCCTCCCAGCCGGGTGGGGTGCGGCCGTCCGGCTGAACCAGCCCTTCGACGATCGGCTGGTTCAGGACGAGGGCGTCGACCCGTTCCGGGTGTCGCGCGGCGACGAGGACGAGCGGTCCGCAGGTGCTGCCGGTTCCGGACAGAATCGCGGTGCGTATTCCGGCGTCGTCCATGACGGCGAGCACGTCGTCGGCCTGTTCGTCGATGTCAGGGACGTGGTCGACGGGGTCGGACAGGCCGAAGCCGCGTCGCAGCATGTTGACGGAACGTCCCCGGTCGGCGGTTCGCTCGAACAGGTAGTGCAGGTGGGGGTCGGTCCACATCAGGTCCGGATGCAGGCCGATCTCGAAATACCACACGACCTCGGGTTCGCCGTCGCCCAGCGCCTGATAGGCCAGCGCAGAACCGTCGCGCTGGACGTACCGGGTGACCGGTGGGTCCATACCCCTCACGGTAGTCCGGTGATGCGGTGGTCGTCGCCGCATGGACGACCGCCTGTCCTTGACTCGACCCCGGGGGTGACGCGCATCCTGGAACAGATCACGTCGTCGGGGCCGTGAACGGTGTCGGCGTGCCGTTCGAGCACCGGGAGGTATCGGTCATGCGGATCGTCGTCGTCGGAGGTACCGGGCACATCGGCAGGCAGGTCGTCGAACACCTGCAGTCGAGTGGACACGCGGCGGTGGCGGCGTCGCCGTCCACCGGGGTGGACGTGCTCACCGGCGCGGGCGTCGCAGATGTGTTCGCCGGCGCGGACGTGGTGGTCGACGTGACGAACCCGCCGTCGTTCGACGGTCCGGTGGTGTTGGACTTCTTCGACCGTTCCACCACGAATCAGCTCGCCGCGGAGGCCACGGCCGGGGTGCGGCACCACGTCGCGCTCTCGATCGTCGGGGTGGACCGGATGGTGCCCTCGGACACCGTCGGTTACCTCGACGGGAAGGTCCGGCAGGAGCAATTGATCACCGCCGGCCCCGTTCCGTACACGCTGGTACGGGCGACACAGTTCCACGAGTTCATCGGCATGATCGCGGATGTCTCCACTCGCGACGACGGTGTGCATCTGCCGCACTACCTGTTTCAGCCGGTGGCCGCTGCGGACGTCGCTGCCCTCGTCGCGGACACCGCGGTGGGTGAGCCCCGGCGGGTCGTCGAGATCGCCGGTGCGACAAGGGCTCCGATGGACGAGTTCGTCGGAGGGGTGCTGCGGACTCGTGGTGACGCGCGCACCGTGATCCGGGACGACGACGCCGGGTATTTCGGGGCGCGCCTGGCCGACAACGGCTTGGTGCCGGTTGCGGACGGCACCGTGATCGGGCCGACCGCGCTCTGACTCCGACGGCGGCCGGAAGACCAGCCGCAGGATCATAACTGTACCTTACGTACGGTACAGTTATGGCGTGACCTTGACGGAGGAGAACGGCATCGGAACGGCGTCGCGCAGGTGGGCGCTGCTCGTCACCGTCGGCGCGGGCCTGTTGCTGATCACCCTCGACAACTCGATCCTCTACACCGCACTGCCCACGCTGACCGCAGATCTCGGCGCCTCGGTCACCCAGGGGCTGTGGATCATCAACGCCTATCCACTCGTCATGGCCGGCCTACTCCTCGGTGCAGGCACGCTGGGGGACCGCATCGGTCACACGAAGATGTTCGTCACCGGACTCGTGATCTTCGGGCTGGCGTCGGTCCTGGCGGCGTTCGCGCCGACGCCGGAACTGCTGATCGCGGCGCGTGCGATTCTCGCTGTCGGCGCCGCAGCGATGATGCCCGCAACCCTTGCCCTGATCCGGATCAACTTCCCCGACGAGCGGGAACGAAACCTCGCCATCGCGATCTGGGGCAGCCTCGCCGTGGTCGGCGCGGCGCTGGGGCCGATCATCGGTGGCCTTCTGCTGCAGCACTTCTGGTGGGGTGCAGCGTTCCTCGTCAACGTGCCGATCGTCGTCGCGGCGATCGTCGCGATCGTCGTCATCCGCCCCGCGAGCGAGGCGGACCCGGGTAAACGCTGGGACGCGGTGTCTTCGATCCAGGTGATGGTCGGTCTCGCCGCCACGGTGTACGCGATCAAGGAGATCGGGCACCGGCCGCCCTCGCTTTCCGTCGTCGCGGTGTCGCTCACGGTCGCGGCTATCGGGTTCACCTTGTTCGTCCGACGGCAGCGGACGCTCGACCAGCCGCTGCTCGAGTTCGCCATCTTCCGGAATCCGGCGTTCACCGCAGGAGTTCTGGCCGCGGCCGCGTCGATGTTCGCGATTGCCGGTATCCAGTTGGTGACGACGCAGCGGTACCAACTCGTCGCGGGTTTCACCCCGCTGGAGTCGGGTCTGCTCGTCTCGGCCATCGCCGTCGGATCGCTGCCCACCGCGATGCTCGGCGGTGCGTTTCTGCACAGGGTCGGGTTGCTGGTGTTGATCTGTGGCGGGCTGACCCTCTCTGCAGTCGGTGTGCTGGTCACCGTGATCGGCTTCGGCACGTCCTTCGGGCTGCTGGTGGCGGGACTGCTGGTCACCGGCGCCGGGCTCGGCGCCGCGATGGCGGTGGCGTCGACCGCGATCATCGGCAACGTCCCGGTCCGGCGCGCGGGGATGGCGTCGTCGGTGGAAGAAGTTTCCTACGAGTTCGGCAGTCTCACCGCCGTCGCATTGCTCGGCAGCCTGCTCGCGATGATCTACAGCGTGACGGTGGACCTGCCAGACGGCGCACCGCCCGCTGCAGGCGAGGCACTGGTCGATGCGCTCGCCGTCGCCGAGGGCGATCAGGCGGTGATCGACGCCGCGTCGAGCGCGTTCGACACTGCCTATCTCGGTGTCATGGGTACGGTTGCCGTCATGTTGGCGATCGGTGCCGCCATCACCGGCATCTTGCTGCGCCGGCACGTCCCCGGTACCGCGTCGCAGCTCCCGTCCGAGCACTGAGCACCACCGAGGGGATCGACGTGCGAACCAGTAAGCGACTGCAGATTCTCGACGCGGCCGTGACCGTGGTCGAACGCGACGGTGTCACCGCGTTGACCTTCGAATCGGTGGCGACCGCGTCCGGTCTCACCAAAGGTGGCCTGCTGTACCACTTCGCGTCGAAGGACGAACTCGTCCTCGCGTTGCATCAGCATCTGGCTGGGATGTGGGAGTCCGATCTGGTTGCGGCGCTGGGAGTCCCGGTCGAGGAGGCCACTGCGGACCAGCGTCTCGCCGCGTACGCGAAGGTGAGCATCCGAGGGGCGACCGGACCAGAGCTGCTGATGATGCTGGAGGCATCGACGAATCCGGTTCTGCTGCAGCCGTGGCGGGAGGTCATCGCCCGCTGGGTACCGGATCCGTCGACCATCGACGTCGACGACGTCGACGCGGTGACGCGGATCCTCGCCTGGCTCGCGGCGGATGGGCTGTGGCTCAGCGAGTCGGTCGGCGGTCGTCACCTCACGCCCGAGTTGCGGATCGTTCTCGCCGAACGGATCGGCGACATGCTAGGGCCGTAGCCGGCTCGCGCACCGCCGCGCCCGTAGGGATGTCCCACCCCTACGACCGAAGGTGGCCTCCGCGCGCATCCATCGCACGAAGGCCACCTTCTGTCGGAGGGACGGTGCGGTCAGACGGTGGCAGGCTCCGCGACAGGCGCGGTATCGGTGACGCTGGTACGGATGAGGTGGTCGAACGCGCCGAGGGCGGCGGTCGCACCGGCACCCGAGGCGACGATGATCTGCTTGTACGGAGCGGTGGTGCAGTCGCCTGCGGCGAACACGCCGGGAACGGACGTCCGGCCGTGAGCATCGACGACGATCTCGCCGCGTGGGGTGAGATCGACTGTGCCGGAGAGCCATTCGGTGTTGGGCAGCAGGCCGATCTGGACGAACACGCCGTCGAGCTCGAGGGTGTGCGACTGGTCGGTGGTGCGGTCGGTGTAGGTGAGGCCGGTGACCTTGCTGCCGTCGCCGAGCACCTCGGTCGACAGGGTGCTGAGCAGGATGTCGACGTTCGGCAGGCTGCGGAGCTTGCGCTGCAGGACGTCGTCGGCGCGCAGCTGCGAGTCGAACTCGACGAGCGTGACGTGCGAGACGATGCCCGCGAGGTCGATGGCCGCTTCGACACCGGAGTTGCCGCCGCCGATCACCGCGACCCGCTTGCCCTTGAACAGGGGGCCGTCGCAGTGCGGGCAGTAGGTGACGCCCTTGTTGCGGTACTCGTTCTCGCCGGGAACGTTCATCGCGCGCCAGCGTGCACCGGTGGACAGGATCACGGTCTTCGAGAGCAGGCGGGCGCCGCTCGCGAGCTCGACCTCGACCAGTCCGCCCTCGACCTCGGCGGGCGTCAGCTTCGCGGCGTTCTGGGTGTTCATGATGTCGACGTCGTACTGGCGCACGTGGTTCTCGAGTTCGGCGGCGAACTTGGGGCCCTCGGTGTAGGGGACCGACGCGAAGTTCTCGATGCCCATGGTGTCGAGCACCTGGCCGCCGAAGCGCTCGGATACGACTCCGGTGCGAATTCCCTTGCGGGCCGCGTAGATTGCGGCGGTTGCGCCTGCGGGTCCGCCACCGACGACGAGCACGTCGAAGGGGTCCTTCTCGGAGATCGCGGCGGCCGTGCGATCGGCGGCGCCGGTGTCGAGCTTGCCGACGATCTGCTCGAGGGTCATGCGGCCGGAGCCGAAGGGCTCGCCGTTGAGGAACACGGTCGGGACCGCCATCACCTGGCGGCTGTCGACCTCGTCCTGGAAGAGGGAGCCCTCGATCGCGATGTGCTTGACGCGAGGATTGAGCACGGCCATGACGTTCAGTGCCTGCACGACGTCGGGGCAGTTCTGGCAGGACAGGGAGAAGTAGGTCTCGAAGTAGAAGTCACCTTCGAGATCGCGCACCTGGGCGAGCAGATCCGCGGCTTCCTTCGACGGGTGCCCGCCGACCTGCAGCAGGGCGAGCACGAGGGACGTGAACTCGTGACCGAGGGGGATGCCGGCGAACTGGACCTCGATGTCGGTGCCGACGCGACGGATCGCGAAGGACGGCCGACGCGGGTCGTCGCCGGTGCGCGAGTGGGTGACCTGGTCGGACAGGCCCGCGATCTGGTCGAGGAGTCCGGCGAGTTCGGTGGACTTCGCGCTGTCGTCGAGGGAGGACACCAGCTCGATCGGCTGGGTCACCTTCTCGAGCAGCGACTTCAGTTGGGTGGCGAGACCGGCTTCGAGCATGAGGATCAACTCCGTGTGATGAGAGGCGACGGGGGAGGGGCAGTGACTCAGCTCGAGCCGAGGTGCAGGGTGCGCAGCGGTGGACCACCCGGCGGCACGGGACGAAGTTGTCCCGTGCCACCGGTGTGGTCGAACGTGCGGCGAATCAGATCTTGCCGACGAGCTCCAGCGACGGAGCGAGGGTCTCTTCGCCCTCTTCCCACTTCGCGGGGCAGACCTCGCCCGGGTGCGAGCGGACGTACTGGGCGGCCTTGACCTTGCGGAGCAGCTCGGCGGCGTTGCGGCCGATGCCCTCGGCGGTGACCTCGGTGAACTGGACGACGCCGTCGGGGTCGACGAGGAAGGTGCCGCGGTCGGCGAGGCCCTGGTCTTCGCGGAGGACCTCGAAGTCGGTGCTGATCTGCAGGGTCGGGTCGCCGATCATGGCGTACTCGATCTTGCCGATGGTCTCGGACGAGCCGTGCCACGCCTTGTGCGTGAAGTGGGTGTCGGTGGAGACGGAGAAGACCTCGACACCGAGACGCTGCAGCTCCGCGTAGTGATCGGCGAGGTCACCGAGCTCGGTGGGGCAGACGAAGGTGAAGTCTGCGGGGTAGAAGAAGAAGATCGCCCACTTGCCCTTGATGTCCTCGTCGGTGACGGTGACGAAGGCACCGTTCTTGAACGCCTCTGCGGAGAACGGCTTGATCTTCTTGTTGATCAGCGACATAAAGAGCCTCACTCGATTCGGGGTGTCGTTGTTGTCTGAATCGAAGCTAACGAGGACTGATTGATTGTGCCAATCGATGGAACTTAGAAGTTCGATAGAGGAGAGCTATAAGCGCTAGTCGCTAATTGGAATCATGCCAATTTTGGGTTGCGGTGTGACCAACGACATAGGCGCGCGGCGCCTCGCCGGCGGGTGTGACTCGACGGGAGTGATGCCGCCGCCACACCCGTCGAGCGGAACGACGGCGGGTGCATGCTCGAACGGTCTGTGGCGAGTGCCACGTGCGGGGTAGGTTGTTGTCTGTAACCGCGAAATCTACTAACCAGTAGGGGTACGAAATGCCTGCTCCGTCCGCTGCGACCTTCGACCGGCTCCGGCAGCTCGTCGCGATTCCCGACGCCGCGAGCCGTCCGACCCGGCCCGTCGTCGAGGCCTTCACCGGCCGCGAACTGACGACGATCCCCGTCGGCACCGCGCAGGACGCGATCGACGCCATCGCCCGCGCGCGGGTCGCGCAGCGCGAGTGGGAGGCGCGCACTCCTGCGGAGCGCGCCGAGGTCTTCCACCGGTACCGCGACCTGGTGCTGTCCAACCGCGACGCACTGCTCGACATGGCTCAGGCCGAGACCGGCAAGGCCCGGGTGTCCGCACTCGAAGAGGTCCTCGACATCGCGCTGACCTCTCGCTTCTACGCCAAGCTCGCTCCGAAGGCGCTGCGGTCGACGCGCGTCCAGGGCATGCTCCCCGGTCTCACCAAGACTGTCGTCCACCACCACGCGAAGGGTGTCGTCGGCGTCATCTCGCCGTGGAACTACCCGATGACCCTCGCCGTCTCCGACGCCATTGCCGCGCTGCTCGCGGGCAACGCGGTCGTCATCAAGCCCGACAGCCAGACCCCGTACTGTGCGCTCGCCTGCGTGGACCTGCTGTACCGGGCGGGGCTGCCGAAGGACCTGTTCGCCGTCGTCCCCGGACCCGGCTCGGTGGTCGGCACCGCGATCGTCGAGAACGCCGACTACCTGATGTTCACGGGTTCCACCGCCACCGGGCAGCTGCTCGCCGAGCAGGCCGGCCGCCGGCTGATCGGGTTCTCCGCCGAACTCGGCGGCAAGAACCCGATGATCGTGACGAAGGGCGCGAACCTGCGCGAGGTCACCGACGCCGCGGTGCGCGCCTGCTTCTCGAACTCGGGTCAGCTGTGCATCTCCATCGAGCGGATCTACGTCGAGCAGCCGGTCGCGGCCGAGTTCACCCGCATGTTCGGCGACCGGGTGAAGAAGATGAGCCTCGCCCCGGGCTACGAGTTCGGCGTCGAGATGGGCTCGCTGGTGTCCGAGGCCCAGGTCAAGACGGTGGCCGGGCACGTCGAGGATGCGGTCGCGAAGGGCGCGACCGTCGTCGCGGGCGGCAAGGCTCGCCCCGACCTCGGCCCGTTGTTCCACGAGCCGACCGTGCTGACCGGCGTCACCGACGACATGGAGTGCGCGCGGAACGAGACGTTCGGTCCGCTGGTGTCGATCTACCCCGTCGCCAACGTCGAGGAGGCCATCGCGAAGGCCAACGACACCGACTACGGACTCAACGCCAGCGTGTGGGCGGGCACCAAGGCGGAAGGCGAGGCCATCGCGGCGCGTGTGCGTGCTGGCACCGTCAACGTCGACGAGGGTTACGCGCCCGCCTGGGGCAGCACGGCGGCCCCGATGGGCGGAATGGGTGTCTCGGGCGTCGGACGACGGCACGGCGTCGACGGCCTGCTCAAGTACACGGAGTCGCAGACCGTCGCCACCACCAGGGTGCTCAATCTCGGTGGCCCACGAGGACTTCCGCCGAAGGTGTGGTCGAAGGTCCTCGCCCCCTTCATCGCCGTCATGAAATACCTGCCCGGACGGTGAAACCGTGAGACCGTGGTGACCATGGACCTCGCGACCATCGACGTCGACGCACCGCCCTCACGGGTGTGGGATCTGGTCACCGACATCGCCGGCTACCACCGGTTCAGCCCCGAGAACACGGGCGGGCGCTGGACCGGTGGTGAGCCGGTGACGGTCGGCGCCACCTTCACCGGCAGCAACCGCCACCGGCTCATCCGGTGGACCACGCACTGCACGGTCGTCGACGTCGTTCCCGGGCGCCGGTTCTCGTTCGAATCCGACGAGCCGAAGGCCCGCTGGACCTACGAGATCGAGCCCACCGCCACCGGCAGTCGCATCACCGAAACCCGCGAAATCTACGGCACCCCCGTCTTGTACGTGCGCCTGGTCCAGCGGTCCCACCTCATCGGCAGCAACCGGGACGGCCTGATGCAGCAGGGCATGCGCGACACCCTCGCCGCCATGAAGGCCGAGTTGGAGAAGCGCTAACCTGCCCGTTCCACGGTGACCTTGACGTTCTTCATCAACGGCTGATCGCTCTGGACGCTGTAGTCGCCGATCGCGCACAGCACGTTCATCTCCGGCATGTAGCCGGCGCTGCTGCCGCGGGGTATGTCGTAGGCGATCGCGGTGTAGCCGCGGAGCGTTCGAGTGCTGCCGTCGCGGGCGTGACTGGTGATGTCGACGAGATCGAAGGTGCCGATACCGCGCTCGCGCATGTCGTCTGCGTTCATGAAGATCAGCGTCCGCAGGTTCTTCACACCGCGGTAGCGGTCGTTGTCGGAGTAGATCGTGGTGTTCCACTGATCGTGCGACCGCATCGTGCCCAGCGTGAGGATGCCGTCGGTCGGCACGACGTCGGGCAGTGGCGCAGAGGAGAATTCGGCCCTACCGGTCGGAGTGTCGAAGATCAGTTCGCGTGCCGGCTGCTTGATCCGGAAACCCAGCGGCAGCCGGACGCGACGGTTGAAATCCTCGAAACCGTCGAGGGCGCTGGCCATCGTGTCGCGGATGCGGTCGTAATCGGCGACGTAGTCCTCCCACGGCGTGACGCTGTCGGGCAGCGCCGCCCGCGCCATGCCCGCGACGATCGCCGGCTCCGACAGCAGGTGCGGTGACGCCGGCTTCTTCATGCCGACCGACAGGTGCACCATGCTCATCGAATCCTCCACCGACGTCGACTGCAGTCCGCGCCGCTGCTCGTCCTTCTCGGTGCGCCCGAGGCACGGCAGGATCAGGGCGTCGCGCCCGTGTACGAGGTGGCTGCGGTTGAGCTTCGTGCTCACCTGAACCGTCAACGCGCAGTTGCGTAATGCCTCGAACGTGTACGGGGTGTCCGGCGCCGCGAGCGCGAAGTTGCCGCCCATCGCGACGAACACCGTGACGTCGCCGCGGTGCATCGCCTCGATCGCCCGGACGGTGTCCAGGCCGTGCTCGCGGGGCGGGTCGATGCCGCAGGCGTCGGCGAGCCGGTCGAGGAACGCGTCGGACGGCCGATGGTCGATGCCGCAGGTGCGATTGCCCTGCACGTTGCTGTGCCCGCGGATCGGGCACGGCCCCGCACCCTCGCGGCCCAGGTTTCCGCGCAGCAGAAGCAGATTGACGATCTCCCGGATGGTGTCGACGCCGTGGTCGTGCTGGGTGACGCCGAGGCACCAGCTGATGATGCTGCGATCGGCGCGGCGGTAGACGTCGGCGGCGCGGCGGATGTCGCCGCGAGTCACACCCGACTGGTGCTCGATCTCGTCCCAGGGCGTCGCCTCGCACAGGGCGCGGTAGTCGTCGAAGCCGTGGGTGTGGCGTTCGATGAACTCGATGTCGAGCGCTTTCGGGTCGGGGCTGTCGAACACGGCCTTCGCGATGCCCCGGATCAGAGCCATGTCGCCGCCGATGCGCGGCTGCAGGTTCATCGTCCCCGTCGGGGTCGCGTGGAACGTCGCCATCGCGGCGAACTCGTGCGGGATGATCGCCTTGCGTGAGGCCGCCTCGACCAACGGGTTGACGTGCACGATCTGCGCCCCCCGCTTGTACGCCTCGACCAGCGCCGTCAGCATCCGCGGCGCGTTCGACGCCGCGTTCACCCCCATCACGAACAGCGCGTCCGTCGTCTCCCAGTCCTTGAGGTCCACCGTCCCCTTGCCGGTGCCGAGGGACGCCTTCATAGCGCGTCCGCTGGCCTCGTGACACATGTTCGAGCAGTCGGGCAAGTTGTTGGTGCCCAGCTCGCGGGCCATCAGCTGGTACAGGAACGTGGCCTCGTTGCCGAGCCGACCGGACGTGTAGAACGCCGCGCGGTTGGGGTCGTCGAGCTCGCGCAACGTCCGCCCGACCAGCTCGAACGCGTCGGCCCAGCTGATCGGCACGTACCGATCGGCCGCGGCGTCGTAGCGCATGGGCGCGGTGAGGCGACCCTGCTCCTCCAGCGCGTGGTCCGACCACCCAGACAGTTCGGTGACGGTGTGCGCGGCGAAGAACTCCGCACCGACCCGCTTGTGTGTCATCTCCCAGGTGACGTGCTTGATGCCGTTCTCGCAGATGTCGAGGTGCAGGCCCTTGAGGTCGTCCGGCCAGGCACAGCCGGGACAGTCGAAGCCACCGTCCTCGTGGTTCATCTTCATGATCGCGCGCGGGCCGTCGACCAGCGCACCCTGCTTGGCCAGGAACTTTCCCACGCTCATCCCGGCGCCCCAGCCCGCCGCCGGATGGTCGTAGGGCGAGAACGAGGGCGGGCCGTCCGGCTCGTCGCCTGCCGGTGCGGGTTTCTTGTTCGCCGGTTCGACACTCATATCGGATCGCTCCTGCCGTGACGAGAGATCGTGCGGGCTGGTGGTCGCGCTGAGATTGGGGGCAAGTCTATTGCGGGAACGACTGCCGAACCAGGAACAGCGCCGCAGTGGACGACGCCGACCGCCGTCCACGGCTGCCCCAGATGCCGAGTGAGGCGTGAGTTCTGCTGCGCACCGGGGTGATCCGGTAGCCGTCAGCTGCGTGCGCCGATGGCGCGGGTGACGAGTGCGTCGAACACGCGGTCCGGCAGCAGCCACTTCGCGAAGATGAGGGGCCGGGCGCCGAAACCGACGGCGTAGCGGGTTCGCGGCCGCCGAGCGGCGACGGCCTTCACGATCGCGTCGGCAACAACCTCCGGCGGCGAGTTGCGCCTGCGGTTCGTTTCCGAGCTCAGTGCGGTGGCCACCGACGTGGCGAAGGCGGCGTAGGCGCCGCTGCCGGAGACCTCGCGGAGGTGGTCGGCCGCGATACCGCCCCATTCGGTCGCGATACCGCCCGGTTCGATGACGACGACGTCGATGCCGTGCGACGCGGTTTCGAGGCGCAGGCAGTCGCTCAGCGCTTCCATGGCGAACTTGGTGGCGTGATACCACCCGCCCATCGGGGTGTGGATCTTGCCGCCCATGGAACTGATGTTGACGATGGTGCCGCTGCGCCGGCTCCGCATGTGCGGCAGCACCAGCTGCGTCAGGCGGGCGGCACCGAACACGTTGACCTCGAACTGGCGGCGCGCCTCGTCCAGCGGGACGTCCTCGATCGCGCCGTACGAGCCGTAGCCGGCGTTGTTGACCAGCACGTCGATCCGGCCGGTCTCCGTGATGATCCTCTCGACGCCGGCACGCACCGACTCGTCGTCGGTGACGTCCATGCCCAGCGGCCGGATGCCGTCGGCGGCCAGTTCCTGCAGGCGGTCGGTGCGGCGAGCGGCGGCGTAGACGATGTGGCCACGGGCGGCCAGTGCGCGAGCGGTGGCTTCGCCGATGCCGGACGACGCTCCGGTGACGAGGGCTGTCCTGTCGGTCATGTCGGACTCCAAGCTGTGGGGTGCAACGGTCCACCAACCAGCATGCCCCTGATCCGTTTCCATCCAACGATTGATTTCCGCTCGTGTCCGGCGTGTGTGAGTGCGACACCTGCGCCATCGGTGGTGGGATCGGCGAACGGGGCGGCGACACCGCCCCGACTCGATGCACGGAGGGCGACGCATGACATCGGACACGAACGCCGAACCGCGGGCCACTCGGCGGGACTGGATCGGGCTCGGGGTGCTGGCCGCAGGCCTGTCGATGATCGTCGTGGACGGCACGATCGTCGGAGTCGCGCTGCCGGTCATCATCGACGACCTCGACATGGACCTGACGGATGCGCAGTGGGTCAACAGCATCTACTCGGTGGTGTTCGCGGCGCTGCTGCTCACGGCCGGACGCCTCGGTGACCGGCTCGGCAGGCGCACCATGTTCATCTTCGGGGTGCTGGTGTTTCTGCTGGGCAGTGTGCTGGCCGCCCTCGCGGGCAGTGCCACCGCGCTGATCGCTGCACGTCTCGTGCAGGGCATCGGCGGTGCTTTCGTGTTGCCGACGACGCTGTCGAGCGTCAACGCGACCTTCCGCGGCAAGGACCGCGTCGTGGCGTTTGCGGTGTGGGGCGCGGTGATCTCCGGGATGGCGGCAGTCGGTCCGCTGCTCGGCGGCTGGCTGACCACCTACTTCACCTGGCCGTGGATCTTCGTCGTGAACATTCCGATCGGTGTCGCGGTGCTGATCGGTGCGCTCCTCGCGGTCCGGAACACCAAGGCGACCATCACCGTCCCCGGCCTGGATGTCGACGGATTGTTGCTCAGCGCAATCGGATTCGGCGGCGTCATCTTCGCGCTCATCGAGGGGCAGAGCCTTGGCTGGTGGACGCCGATCGCCGAGTTCACCATCTTCGGGTTCACGTGGCCGGCGGACGCGCCGGTGTCGGTGGTGCCGGTCGCCGGTGCGATCGGCGTGGTCGCACTGGTGCTTTTCGTGGTGTGGGAGCGGCACCGGGCCGTCGGCAGCCACCGGTCCGCGATTCTCGACCTCACCCTGTTCAAGGTGCCCACGTTCACGTTGGGGAACATCACCGCGCTGGCCGTCGCGATCGGCGAGTTCGGCCTGCTGCTCGTGCTGCCCCTGTTCCTCGTCAACGCACTCGGCCTCACCACGATGGGCGCGGGCCTCGTCCTTGCCGCGATGGCACTCGGCGCGTTCGGGTCCGGTGCCGCGGCCCGGCACCTCGCGGCCGCGCTCGGCGCGACTCGGGTGGTGATCCTCGGGTTGGCGCTCGAGGTGGTCGGAGTCGCAGTGGTCGCGGTGTTCGTGTCGTCGACGGTGTCCCCGTGGCTGCTCGCAGTGCTGCTCGCGGTCTACGGTGCCGGACTGGGACTGGCATCCGCTCAGCTGACGGGCACCGTCCTGGCGGACATCCCGACGGAGAAGTCCGGTGAGGGCTCGGCCACCCAGAGCACGGTCCGCCAGCTCGGCTCGGCGCTCGGCTCGGCCATCCTCGGTGCGGTGCTGTCGGTGTCGCTGGCACACACCCTCACCAACCAGCTCGAACCGGTGCAGGGCGTGCCGCCGCAGGCGCAGGAACAGCTGGTCACGGCGACCCGTGATTCCGCGGGCGGCACCATCAGCGGCCTGCGGGAGCAGGGCGACACCGGCACCCTCGGTCCGGCGGGCCCCGAGGTGACCACCGCCCTGTCCGAGGGGTTCGGTGACGCCACCCGCATCTCGCTGTTCGCGGCGGCGGGCTTCCTCGCGCTCGGGCTCGTCAGTGCGACCGCCCTGCACCTGCGGGCACGGCGGGACGAGGACGTCGTCGTGTGAGCGGCGTTCAGCCCGTCGTCGCGAGCGCGGCGGCGAGGCCGAACACCACGGCGAGTGCGGCGACCTCGATGCTCGCGTTGCGGAGCGAGACGTCCTCCGGGGTGCGGTGCGCCGCGGCGGCGGGCACCCAGCGGGTGCGCCACCACCATCCGAGCGCGACGAGGGCAAGCAGCCCAATCGTTTTCGCCAGGATGATGCGCCCGTAGCCGGTACTCACGAGTGCGTCGACGTCGCCGAGCTTGACCGCGGCGTCCACCGCACCCGTGACGGCCACCGCGACGACACATTTCCATGCCAGGTCCGAGTAGCGGGGGAGGATCGCCGCCCAGGCGCCCCGTCCGCGCAGCAGCAGGGACATCGCGAGCAGTGGCCCGATCCACGCCGCCGCCGCGAGCACGTGGATGGCGACGAGCGCCGGGCCGAGGGTCTGCGCGGACATGTGTCCGGTGACGGGTCGCGCCAGCAGGGCGAGCGCGGCCACCGCGGCAAACGGGGTCAGCGGCCACTGGGCATCACGCCGGAACGCGATCGCTGCCGCGACAGCGAGCCCGACCGTGGCGACGACGGCTGCGGCGCCGAGTTGCCCGACGCTGATCTCCGAGACGAAGTGTGCGAATGCGTCCGGGGTGAGGCGGCCTGCTGCGACTTCGACGGTCTCGGCGGCGGCGGCAACGAGCAGCACGGCCTCGGCCACCGCCCACGCCCCGGCGGTGATCGCCAGTGGCCGCCACAACCGGACCGCCGGGACAGCGGGCCTACGGTCGTCGCGCTGCAGCAGGGCGAGGACGCACACGCCGAGGAACGTCGACCCCAGCAGGTCGGACAGCACGCGGATCGCCGCGGCCGCATCCGGCCCGGCGGGGTGCGCCAGCGCCCACGCCAGCGCGACCCCGAGCAGCCCGGCCAGGCCCGCAAGTGCGCTCGTGCGCGAGTTCGGCAGCCGGGGCTGCCGAACTCGCGCACGGGGTGCGGAGCCGCCTGTCACCGCTTGCGGAGCGCGAACGCCAACCCGCCGCCGAACAGGACGACAGCGGCCACGATGAACGGCCACATCGGGACACCGCCCGACTCGTCACCCGACTCGGACGACGGGTTCACCGGCGTGCCCGGCGTGCCGTTGCCCGCTTCGGTGAGGGTGAAGGTGCTGGTCCCGGTCACGGGATGGCCGTCGGCAGAGGTGACGCGGTACGCGATGGTGTACTCGCCGACCGGCCCGAGGTCGCCGACCGCGACGCTCGCGGTCGGACCGGAGATCGTGGGCTCACCCTTCGACCACAGGTTCCCGTCCGGACCGACGACGGTCAGCGACGCGAAACTCTCCTGCAGCGGCTCGTTGAACGTGACGGTGACCCGCTCGGGTCCGCTGGCGATCGACGTACCCGTCTCGGGGTCGACCGCGACGACGGCGGAGTGCGCGCCCGCGACCCCGACGCCGAGCATCGCGGCCAGCGCCGTCAGGAGCGTGACGGCGAGGATCCGCATCCGCGCGGTCACGAGCGGCGTCCTCGGACGGTGGCGCCGATGCCGAGCGCGGCACCGAGCGCGCCGAGGGCCAGGCCGATGCCGCCCAGCCAGCGGGCGGTGGTGTCGGTGGCGTCGACCTCGGTGGCGGCCTCGGAGTCGGTGGTCGAGGCGGCGCCGTGTGCGGTGCCCTCGTCAGCGGCGGCCGTGAGCGTCAGGGTCGGAGCGGGATGCTCCGGCTCGGCGCCGTTCTCGGACACCTGATCCCAGGCGACGACCTTGCCGTCGCTGTAGGTCTGTACCGCGTTGAAGGACACCGACTCCTCGGCGGGCAGGGGGCCCGCGGAGAGCAGGAACTGCTGGAACTGGCCGGGACCGACGGAGACGCCGGGGTCGGCGGTCCACGTCACGGAGGTGGCCGCGCCGCTCGCGGGATCCTTGGCGACCTGTGCTGTCCAGCCGGGAAGCGGTTCGGTGCGAGCCGATTTCAGGTTCGGCAACGCGACCTCGACCTTGGTGGTGCCCGCGGTGTCCGACTCGGTGGGCACCCGGAAGGTCAGCACGGTGTAGCCACCCTGGGCTGCGCCGGGCGCGTTGACGGAGACGTGCGCGGACGCGACTCCGGTGCCGCCGACGAGGAGCGCCGCGGTGGCACCGACCACGAAGGTGGTGCGGGGGGAACGGATCTTCATCTGTCGTCTTTCTCGAAAAGTGTTGGGGGACGGGCTAGGCGAAGGCCAGGCCCGGGGGTCCCCGTCTCGAGACGACATGGTCGAGGAGGAGGTGACGCAGCGAATCCGGTGCCGTAGGTGTCGGCTGTCCGGATCGGATTCGGGGCAGGGCGGGAGCGTGTCGAAGCACCACCCGCAGCACGCGGGTGATCGACCCGTGCAGCTTCTCGGCGGCGAGGATCAGCGCCGCGCACAGCACGGTCGCGGCGGCGTGCGCGGCCAGCATCACGGCGGCGGACGCGCCACCCTGAGCGTGCTGGTGCGCGACCGCACTCGACAGGGCGAGGTGGCCGAGCAGTTGGCCGCCCCCAAGGGCAGCGACGAGGGCGACTCGCGTGCCCCCGGCAGTGGCTGCGAGGGCGCCCGCGCCGGTGCTGCACAGCACCAGCAGCGTCAGCGCCGCCGCCGTCGGAAGTCCTCCACCCGCCAGCCCGTGTCCCGCGACGGCGAGAGCAGCCGTCAACGCGCCGACGGCGCCGCCACGCAGGGTGGCGGCGCCGGACGGGCGGTGCGGGGTCACGGGAACGACGGTGCGATCAGTGCACGCCGAGCTTCGCGAGCAGATCGGCCTCGACGCCGTCGAGTTCGGTCGAGATCGCGAGGTGCGCGGACTTGCGTCGCTGCGCCGGCATCAGCTCGGCGGCGTGGACGGCGGTGTCGAGTTCGGCGAGCCTGCCCCGGACGGCCGCGGTGAACTTCGCGGTGTCGGCGTCGGGTTGCCGCTTGGCGATCTCGTCGGCGGTCCGCTCCGCGCCCGCGATCCGTGCACTGAGGCGTGCGCCGTGCCCGGTGTAGGCGCCGAGTTCCTCGGGGGCGACCCCGAGCCGGTGGGCGCGTTGCTGGTCGAGCTGGGTGCGGGCGAGCACCGTGCCGCGGTAGACGAGCGGTAACAGCACCGGCGTCAGCAGCCGAGCGATTCCGAGGTACCGCTTGACCTGGGATGCGGTGATGCCGGTCTTGGAGGCCGCCTTCTCCTGGGCCTTCAGGGTCGCGAGCTGGGCCTTTTCGACCTTCTTCGCGGACTTCGTCTCCGACCGCAGCTTCTTGCGGCCGTTGCGGGCACCGTGCTTGGCCTCGAGTTTCGCCTTGTGCTTGAGGGCCTTCGCCTCAGCGCGCCGGGTCGCGCGCGTCTTGCGTTTCCTGAACAAACCCATGCGGGTGGCCCCTCCATCTGGTGCTCGAGCGCCGGAACTCTGCCGGGTACAGGGTATCCGTGCGGAGACGGCGCTCGGCCGCTCGGGGCGAGCCGCATGCACGGGTTGTCGGACCCGCGGACCATAATCTCTTTCATCGTGAATTCTTCGCAAGGCCCACGGGAGCCGGTTCTGCCCGCCGCCACCCCGAACGGGCGGCGGTCGGTACTCGTCGACCCGAGGGCACTGACGGGCTGCCGGCATCGCGTCCACCTCGACACGATGTACCCGCAGGCCGTCGCGAACGTCCCCGAGGACGTCGGCGTCCAGCAGCGGCGCGAAGCGGCGCGCGCGTTCCGTGAGTCGATGCGCGAGCGCCTGATGGACGGCGCGGGGTCCGCGCTGTCCTGGATCATCATCGACCCCACCACTCGGGCGTCGCAGCGGGCCACCGCCACCTTGCAGGCGTGCGCGGACGGAGTCGACCGCATCTGGGGTGCGGTGCTGCCCGACGAGCACGACACCGGTCGCCGCGGCCGTTCGGAACTGTTGATCCGCGACCGTGAACGCGGCGGCTACATCCCTGTCATCGTCGTCAATCACAAGGTCACCGACCCGGGCTCCGGAGCGGTCACCTCCGGCCTCGACAGCTGGGCGCCCGCGGTCGACGAGACCCGCAAGGTGCGTGCCCAGCTCCGCGACCAGTTCCGGCTCGCGCAGATCCATCGCATGCTCGAGCGTCACGGTCACGCCAGCCCGTCGAACCAGGGCGGTGCGATCGGATACGGCGGTGAGTGCATCCTCGTGCACGACCTCGGCGCGGTGATGGAGCAGTACGACGCGCGGTTCGCGGATCGGGTGGCGGTGGCGCGGGGCGAGGTCGCGACGGCGCCGTCGCAGGTGGGGGAGTGCCGGTCCTGCCCGTGGTGGCCGGACTGCAAGGCGGCACTGACGGAGTCGCGCGATGTGAGCCTCGTTGCGACGGGGTCGCGGGCCGAGGTGCTGCGGGGTGCGGGGGTGCACACCATCGACGCGCTGGCCGCGTGGGAGGGGCCGGCCCCGGAGGAGTGGCAGGGCAACGGTTTCGCCGACACGGTGATCGTGGCGCGCGCGTGGCTGACGGGTGTGCCCCTGGTGCGTCGCACCGAGGAGGTGACGGTCACCCGCGCCGACGTCGAGGTGGACGTCGACATGGAGAGCTACCAGGAGCACGGCGCCTACCTGTGGGGCACGCTCCTGACCGAATCGGGCGTGACGCAGCCGTATCGGCCGTTCGTGACGTGGGATCCGCTCCCGACCGTCGACGAGGCCCGCTCGTTCGCCGAGTTCTGGGGCTGGCTGACGGCCACCCTCGAGAGCACGCTCGCTCAGGGGAAAACCTTTGCGGCCTACTGCTATTCGCGTGCCGCAGAGGACAAGTGGCTGCTGGATTCGGCGACTCGATTCGCGGGCCTGCCCGGTATTCCGACCGTGTCGCAGGTGCGCACGTTCATCGACGGCCCGCACTGGGTGGACGTCTATCAGGCGGTCAGTGACCAGTTCATCTGCCCGAACGGCAAGGGACTCAAGAAGATCGCGCCGGTCGCCGGGTTCAGGTGGCGTGACGCCGAGGCGAGCGGCGAGGCGTCGATGAGCTGGTACCGCGAGGCCGTCGGGTACGACGGGGAGCCGGACCTGTCTCAGCGTGAACGCCTGTTCGTCTACAACGAGGACGACGTGCGCGCGACGAAGGTGCTGCGGGAGTGGATGACCGACCGTGCCACAGTCGAGGTGCCGCTCGCGGCGGACCTGTAGCCGGACCGGCTGCGCGGGGCATGGTTCCCGGCACGGCCGTGCGGTACGCCTCGCTGATTGCAGGCCGATGAGGTCTTCTGTGGATGCGAAACGGGGTTGTGTAAGACGCTTGAGCTGCGAGTATGTGATTTCTCGTTATCCGGTGTGGGTGGGGCGGCGACTGCTAACCTGCCGACGTCGGGGGGCTGGTCGAGTCGGTTGACTGCCCATCACTGCTCGTAGAAGCGGGAGTTCCAGCGTGGGCAAGAACATTGCGCGGCGGGGTGCGTCGATTCTTGGTGCGGCCGCGATCGTTGTCGGTGGGGTTGTCGCGGGTGGGGTCGTCGGTACGGGGACCGCAAGTGCGGCTTGTATCGATGACGGCCATGGTGGCTGTGTCACAAACTATCAGCCGATCTTCCCCGGGCCTGTCGGAGAGTTCCTCGCGGACGTCTATCTCGGCAGCACCGACGCCGTGAAGGACGGTTACTCCGTGCTGCAGTTCTTCTCCTGACTCGGGAGGACGGAAAGCGCTCGAGGTGATCGCGCCGGTGGCCGGGTTCCATCGGCGCGATGGCGAGGACGACGCTCCACCTACTCACCGAGTGAACGGAACATCCGGTCGATCTGATCGTGAAGGCTTCACTCGGGTGCGGCGGTCATCGGCGCAGGCGATTCCTGAACGGGTGGAGGGTATTCGGGCTGGAACGAGAGCTTGCAGGTGCGGGCGCTCGAGTGGTGTGGCGATGCGGGTGCGCCGAAGATGTTGCGGGAGTGGATGACCGACCGCGCCGGGGGCGAGGTCCCGCTCGCGTCGCCGCTGTAGTCGATCCACGCTGCGTGGTTGATGAGGTCACCGCGAGTGCGAAGGGTTGCGTACAAGTGAGTTGCGGACAGGCGATTTCCGATATGTCGGTATCCGCTGAGGGTGGGTGCTTTACTTGCTCCCGTCGGGGGGTATCCCAATTTGCCGGGCCCCATCATTGTTCGTAGAACAAAAGTTCCATCGTGGGTAAGAATGTCGCGCGCCTTGCTGTTGCCGCTGCGTTGTTCGGCGGTGTTCTGGCCGTCGGTGGTGGCACGGCGTCGGCGGCGGAAGACCCGCCGGTGTTCGGCTCAGCGAATGGGGATCTGTACTTGGGGTCCACCGCAGGGGGATGCCTGGGTCAGGGGCAGTGCTTCGAATATTCCTATGGAGTGCTGGAAACATTGTTCGGAGAGACGCCGTTCAGTTCTTAGTCGGTTCGCTGGTTGGGCGCGTTCAGGTTTCGTCAAACGTGACCATGACGAAGGCTCCGGTCCCCTGTACGCCCACTTCTGTTCGCGAGACGGCCTGGTGGACAGGGTGATCCAGCGGGAGATCGCCGTGCTCCGCGATGTTCGACCCGAGCAGCTGCACGCAATCGACGAGTCACTCGACGGGCACTCACGCGCCGACTGCATCGTTGCGTATGACGCTTGACCTGCGAGTATCCGATTCTGCGAAAGCCGGTCGGGGAGGTGACGACAGGCGCTAGTGTGCCGACGTCAGGGGTGCCCGATCGATCAGGTGCCCGTCGTCGCTCATCGGGAACCGGGGGTTGTCAGCGTGGGTAGGAAAATGGTGCGTCGGGGTGTGTCGATGGTCGGTGCCGCGGCCGTCGTCGTGGGTGTCGTCGTTGGGGGCGGAGTTGTCGGGGCTGGCACCGCGAGCGCCTATTGCCAGGACAATCCGGAGGGTGGCTGTTACAACGATTCCTCATCGGCCATTCCCGAGCCGGTCAGCGATCTTCTGGTAGTCGTTCTCACTGCTCTCCTGCCCGTGACGGAGAGCTTTGATCGCATGGTGGAAACCGTCTCTCAGTCGTGACCCGGCGGGGGTGGTCGTCGCGTTCGCGCAGACCACCCCCTTCAGAGCAGTTGGCCTGCCCCGAATCGGTCGCTACCGCGGCGCCATGCGCAGGGCGCCGTCCATGCGGATGGTTTCGCCGTTGAGGTAGTCGTGTTCGACGATCATCTGCGCGAGCTGCGCGTACTCGGCGGGCTGGCCGAGTCGGGACGGGAACGGGACGCCGGCCTCGAGGCCCTTGCGGTACTCGTCGGTGACGCCGGCGAGCATCGGGGTGTCGATGATGCCGGGGGCGATCGTGTTGACGCGGATGCCGTACTGCGCGAGGTCACGTGCGGCCGGGACCGTCATGCCGTGCACGCCGCCCTTCGAGGCCGAGTAGGCGATCTGTCCGACCTGGCCCTCGAACGCGGCAACGGAGGCGGTGTTGATGACGACGCCGCGCTGGCCGGAGTCGTCGACGGTCTCGGTCTTGGCGATGGCGTCAGCCGCGAGGCGCATGACGTTGAACGTGCCGAGCAGGTTGACGGTGATGACCGTGCGGAACAGTTCGAGATCGTGCGGGCCGTTCTTCGACAGGATGCGGCCCGCCCAGCCGACACCTGCGCAGTTGACGACGGTGCGCAGAGGCAGACCCGACGCGACGATCTGATCGACGGCGGCCTGCACCTCGTCGCCGCTGGTGACGTCGGTGGGGATGAGGGTGACGCCGGCGGGGACGTTGTCGCCCGCGCGCTCGATGGACTGCGCGAGGTCGAGCCCGAAGACGGTGGCGCCTGCGTCGGCGAAGCGCTTCGCGGTGGCGGCGCCGAGGCCGGAGGCTGCTCCCGTGACCAGTGCTGCGGTTCCCTGGATTTCCACTGTGTCGCTCCCTTTGTGCCGAATACTTGGTCGTCCTAGTACTTGGAGAAACGATAGCGCAGACCCCGCGGACCGGGATCGAGGGCACTTCAGCGGGAGGTGTGGCCGGGCGACGGATCCGATCCGACGAGGTTATTGCGTACAACACTTGACCTGCGGATATGCCGGTAGCCGATTTCGGTGACGGGGTGGATGGTCTGTTCCTATGCTGTCGCTGTCGGGGGGCGTTCTGAGCGTCGCGGTCCGGGGGCGTTCGTAGGTGTCGTTGCCCCGTCAACCCAGGCGTCGCCGACCGAGTGCAGGTACCGAGACAGGGAAGCTCGTCACAATGACGCCTCCCGATGAGGGGAATTCGACACATGAAACGAAGCAGGACATCCAGCGCAGCCACGCTCATGGCTGCCGTGTCCGTGGCGGTGGGCAGTCTGACAGTGGGGGTCGGTCCCGCGACAGCACAAGCGCCGGAAGGGTGGGAGCTGCTCGGGAGTGTTGACTCACCGGGGTGCTGGACGATGTGCCCACTCAGCTACGTGGCGGACGAGACGCGGGTGGAGAACGTGAGGATTCGCAGGGACACTCCCACGGACATCGAGCGGGGATCCCTGGTCGCCTTCCCCGTCAAGTTCTTCATCGGCCCGTCCGATCCGGCCAGAAGCGTCACCAAGGTGGTCGATCACCCGCCGGCCGGGTTCGTGTTCATCGGGGTGCAGGCGAAGCGCATCGGCTTCCAGACGGGAGAGAGCTTCGAGACCATTGTCGACGTCGACGAGTCGACGGGGGCAGTGACGGTCGAAGCCCCTCCTGGGGGGTGGCCAATTCCGAAGCAGGTGACTACCGATCAAGTGGAGGTGACCTTCACCTACCATGTCCCGATCACGACCCGATTGGGCAGCGTCAGCAGCCATGCCACCGCCGAGGTGTCCGGAATCGACCCGAGCCGCGTCCGGGCGCTCTCGGGTGTAACCGATGTCGTGGAGTTGGAGGCGAACGACCTGGCTCCCGCATCAGTGGGGCGGGTCTTCGGCTCGTAGTCGCGGAGGTTGCGCGTGTGATGCCGCAGAGCGAAACACACAGTCACGTAAGAATTTCGGTGAAACCGGGTAGGTGAATGACTCGAAGGTCGCACGACCACGTGTCCTTCGCCTCCCGGCACACTGAAGCAAACCGCTCGACTCGCCCAGGGACGAGTGGGTTGATACGCCACGGCTGGTCCCGTTCGTTCCTGTCCTGGCCGTGATTCACGCGGACGCGGTGTGTCAGCAGCGTCGTGCCGCCGAATGGGCCATGTCACGCCATGCTGTCGAGTTTCAGGCGCAGTGGATGCACCGTCGGGCCGCGGGAAGCGCGTCCAAGCGTTCGTCGCTGATCGGGCGTCCGCACTTCTCGCACACCCCGTAGGTGCCTGCGTCGAGACGGTGCTCGGCGGCATCCAGTTCCTCGAGGTCCCGTCGGGCCTCGGCGAGCAGGGAGGCCGTCTGAGCGCGTTCGAAGGCGACGGTCGACCCCTCGGGGTCGTGCTCGTCGTCATCGGTGGTCAGGTGCGAGCCCTCGATGATCTCGTCGAGGCGGGCGGAGAGGAAGTCGATGCGGTGCGTCGCGTCGGCGCGTTCGGCGGCAATCCGCTCACGCGGCACCGCGACACCCGATTGCGGATGCGTCATACCTGGTTCAACGTGAAACCACGACGATCCGTTACCCGATGAGTTCTGCGTGTTCGGATGGTCGGTACTCGGTGAGACGAGGAGGCATCCATGACCATCGACCTTGCCCCGGCGGCGACCCAGGTGTCCCGGGCCGCTGCAGGCGTCCGCGACGACCATCTCGACCTCCCCACACCGTGTACGCAGTGGACGGTGAGCGTGCTGCTCAGCCACCTCGTGGCGCTGAGCGAGGCGTTCACGGCGGCGGCCGAGAAGCGTCCCTTCCCCGGAGACGGGGCCACCATCCCGCCGCTGCCATCCGACTGGCGGACCCGGCTGGAGTCGAACCTCGACGCGGTCGTCGCCGCCTGGCGCGATCCCGCGGCCTGGGAGGGGGAGGCGTCCGCGGGCGGCGTCACGATGCCCGCCGAGGTGATGGGCGTGGTCGCCCTCGACGAACTGGTGCTGCACGGCTGGGACCTCGCCGTCGCGACCGGGCAGCCGTTCGACGCGGACCCCACCGACGTGCAGGCGTGTCTCGGCTTCGCGGAGGCGATGTCGCAGCCGGGCGACGAGGCGAGTCGCGAGGGGCTGTACGGGCCAGTGATTTCAGTGCCTGCGGGCGCGGAGGAGTTCGCTCGCCTCCTCGGGTACGCGGGCCGCGATCCCGGCTGGGTCGCCGTCCGCGAGTGATGTGTGCCCCGATCGGGACACACATCACTCGTTGGCGGGAAGCACACTTACGGTCGGGTCACCAGGTCGTTCCCCGGCGTGATGGCGCCGCAGTTCGTGGGTGCGGGCAGGTCGGCGAAGCGGTCGTTCAGCCAGCCGAACGCCTCCACCGACCACGCCAGCATGGTCGGAACGTGGCTGAGTGCGTCGTACTGGGTGTACTTGATCTGCGGATTGCCATCGGCGCAATACTGATTGGCGAGAGAACGCACGTCGCCGGCGATCATGACGCCGTCACCCGGACCGACGTTCGGCTTGTCGCCGGGCGTGCCCTCCAACGTGCCGCCCGCGCCCTGGCCGATGAACATCGGGATTGTCGGGGTCGGGGCCTCGCCGAGGTTCACCTTGCGAGCCGCGTCCATGAACGGCGCGACGCTGGCGGGATCGGCGTACTCCGGCCTCACCATCTGCTGCCATGTCAGCCCCGGGTACTGGAACAGCACATTGGCGATCGACGCGTCCTGGATGTTGTCGAACAGGCGCTGTCCGTGGTCGTTGAGGTACTCGCTGAAGTCGATGTCGTAGGACCGCGCGACGCCCGCGATCGCCATCAGCGCGACTCCGGACCAGCCGACGCTGCCGTTGATGTAGGTCAGATTGCGGGCCGGGTTCACGAGCACGCCGGCCTCGGCGGCGCCGACGAGCCTGTCGTTGACATCGGGTGCGTAGCCGGGCGCGAGTGCCGCAGCCCAGTTCGTCGCGATGGCGCCGCCGGAGTAGCCGAACAGTCCGACGCGGGTGTCGGCGTCGAGTCCCGTCTCCGCGGAACGGGTCGCGGCGCGAATGGAGTCGAGGGTGTTCATGCCGTACTCGGGGCCGGCAGCGAAGTCGGCCTGCTGCCCCTCGGTGTCGGCGACGATGACCGAATACCCCTGGGCCAGCAGCGCTGCGAGGAACTGCGCCTCCGATGCGTTGATCGCACCACCGAAGCTGACATCGCCTGCGATCGCACGCGACGGACTGTGCTCGGGATTGAGGGAATCGTAGAAGGACTGGTAGGCAACGGCTTTGGTCGGATCGAATCCGGTCGGTGGCTTGAGCACCGACGTGACGTTGGTGGCCGGCCTGCCCTGCGCGTCGGTCGTCCGGTAGACGAGCTGCACAGCGGTGACGGGCATCGAGATGCCGACGACGTGGTACGGCATGGTTCGGGTCGCGACCACGGTTCCGGGGTCGAGTGCCGCGAGCGGGGTGCCGCCCGGGGAGCTGTAGAAGGGGTCGGTAGCGGCCTGGGCGGCAGGGACGAATCCCACGGTCACCGCCGTCGCCACCGATACCGCCGCGACCAACCGTGCTGCCCTTGCCGACCGCGTTCTCTGCATCTGCACCTGCTCGACCTCCCCTGTGGGCGTGACGGGCGTCACGTCGGGTCGGAAGGTTACCCGCCGGTAGGTGGCCCCACAAGAGCAAACTGGACATGAAAATGGCGAGTGTCAGGTTTCGGTTGCGTCAGCGGATACCGTCCCGCCGCAGCGCGATCGACACGGCCGCAGCCCGGGAGTCGACGCCGAGCTTCGCGTAGATGTGCGCCAGATGGGTCTTCACCGTGGCCTCGCTGATGTGCAGTCGGCGTCCGAGTTCCCGGTTCGTCAGGCCCTCGGCCAGCAGCGTCAACAGTTCCGCCTCGCGGGCCGTCAACGCCTGATCGGGGCGACGCATCTTCTCGAGTACCCGCGCCGCGACCGGCGGCGACAGCACGCTCTGTCCCGCGACGGCCCCCCGGATCGCGGCGAACAGGTCACGCGGCGCGGAATCCTTGAGCAGGTAGCCGATCGCGCCTGCATCGAGCGAGCGCACCACGTCCGCATCGGTGTCGTAGGTGGTGAAGACCAGCACCGGCTGCTCGGGTCGGGCGGCGCGGATGCGGCGGATCGCCTCGACACCGTCGATTCCAGCCCCCAGCGCCAGGTCCATCGTCACCAGGTCGGGGGAGCGCTCGACGGCGAGCGCGACGGCGTCCTCCCCGCTCTCGGCCTCACCGATCACCTCGATGTCGGGTTGCGAATCCAGTAGGGCACGCAGCCCGGCACGCACCACCACGTGGTCGTCGACGAGCAACACCGAAATCACAGCCGGCCCCCCTGCGTCGAACCGGTCGGGATCTGCACCGCGACAACGGTGCCCTCGCCGGGTGCGCTCTCGACCCCGAACGTACCGCCGAGGGCCTCGACCCGCTGACGCATCGCGCGCAGCCCGAATCCGTTGTCCTCGTCGACGTCGAACCCGACGCCGTCGTCGAAGATGTCCAGTGCCACCGCGTCGGGTAGGTAGGTCAGGGTCACCCCGACGGTGTCCGCCCGCGCGTGCCTGCGGACGTTCGACACCGCGCTCTGCGTTATCCGCAGCAGTGCATGCCGGACGTCGGGCGGCAGTGACACCGGATCGCCCACCACCTGGAATTGTGCGGACGGGATGTACCCCCGCGCCGCGGCCAAGAGTGCCGCGTCGAGCGCCTCGAGGTCGGGCGAACCGAGGTAGTGCACCAGATCGCGTGTCTCTCCGAGGTTCTCCCGCAGCGACACCGTCGCGATTCGAACCTCACTGCGGGCCTTCGAGTCCGGGCCGTCCCACAGTT
Source organism: Rhodococcus sp. Q (assembly GCF_005503035.1). Lineage (NCBI taxonomy): Bacteria > Bacillati > Actinomycetota > Actinomycetes > Mycobacteriales > Nocardiaceae > Rhodococcus > Rhodococcus sp. Q. The sequence continues at coordinate 30,342 of NZ_SCOY01000020.1, read as the reverse complement.
CGTCGGCGGCCTCCAGGTGCAGGAGCGCGCTGGTGAGTCCCTGGGTGACGGTGTCGTGGATTTCGCGCGCGATCCGTTCCCGTTCCGCCAGTGCCCCCGCTTCCCGTTCCGTATCGGCCAGACGCGACTTCGCCTCGACGAGTTCGCCGAGCAACCGTTCCCGCTCGGCGCTTTCGCGCTGCACCTGCCCGAACGCGAGGACGATCAGAGCGCCCGTGCACAGCGGCGCCAACAGCACCGGCCATTCGGTCCGTCCACTGAACGACGAGAACTCGATGCCCGCGAACAAGGCCAGCGCCGCGACCACGGGATAGGCGAGCCGACGGGGGAACGCACTCGTGCACAGGAAGAAGATCGGGAACGCCGACCATGCGAAGCTCGGCGCCAGCCACACCAGCGCCACCCACGTCGTCAGCACCGGCCACACCCACGGCTGCCACACCGATCCTCGGCGCGACAGCACGACGACCACCGCATACAGCGCGGCGAGGACCAGAACGAGCGCCGCGACGATCACCCATCGCCCGTTGACCCCGTGATAGGTGAGGTAGCGGGCGGTGGACGCCGCGAGCAACAGATAGAAGGAGGCGTGGATCGCGAGACCGATCGGTCCTCGGAACGCCGCATTGACCTGCATCTCGTCGATCCTACGGACCACGGCGCGGGCGCGGATCGGCCATTCGGATGATGTCGCGCCACCCGGGCGATCGATGCCTACGCCGTGGGGTGGGCGTCAGGCTCGATGTCGACCGAACAACGTCACCCGAAAGGCTCGACCATGTCTCTCTCCCGTCGTGTGCCTCGCGTCCTTGCGATCACAGTTCCCGCGCTCACCCTGCTCGCCGTCACCGCGTGCGGCTCGACCGAGGACGGCGCGGCCGCCGAGAGTGCCACGCAGGTCACTCCGGCCGCGGTGTCGCAGCAGCAGCCCAACGGCAGTGACGGGGGAACGGTGAGCGCCACCCGCCTGTCCGTGGACACCGCCGGACGCGCCGCTCAGGCCGCGCTGGCGCAGTGCAAGGCGGACGGACTCGGGTTCGTGACCGTCTCGGTCGTCGACCGCGCAGGAAACGTCCAGGCCATGCTGCGCGGTGACAACGCCGCCGAACACACGGTCGACGCATCGCGGCAGAAGGGCTACACCGCAGCGGCATTCGGCGCGAACACCTCCGATCTCGCCGGACGCGCGAAGGGTGACGGTCCGACGGTCGCCGACCTGCCGGGAACTCTGTTCCTCCCCGGCGGTGTGACGGTCAAGGTCGGGAACGCCTCGATCGCCGGCATCGGGGTCGGCGGCGCGCCCGACGGAAACGCCGATCAGGCCTGCGCCGCCGCCGGTCTCGCAGCGATCGAGGGAAGTCTGAAGTGAGGGCCGCGCCCCTGGCTGCGGCGCTGATCGGGACCGTTCTGGTCGCATCCGGTTGCGGGAGCGGAATACCCGACGGAACCAACCCTTCCCCGGCGACATCGGTGTCGGAAGCTGGAACGGTGTCGGCGGAATCCTCACCGACACGGGACGTCTCGACGAAGGAGGCCGAGGAGGCGCTGTTCGACGCCTCTGCCGCGAACGACGTGGACGGAGTGCGGGAAGCGCTGGCCCAGGGCGCGAGCATCGAAGCCAGGGGAGGTGGGGGTCGGACCCCGTTGGTGACGGCAACGAAGGCGAACGCCGTGGCGGCGGCGAGCGCACTGATCGAAGCCGGAGCCGACGTGAACGCGAAGGACGACATGCAGGACTCGGCGTTCCTCTACGCGGGCGCAGAGGGGCTGGACGAGATCCTCGCTCTCACCCTCGCCCACGGTGCGGATGTGCAGAGCCTCAACAGGTTCGGTGGAACCGCACTGATCCCGGCGTCGGAGCACGGCTACGGGGAGACCGTTCGGACGCTCATCCGGGCCGGGGTGCCGGTGAATCACGTCAACGATCCCGGGTGGACGGCGCTGCAGGAGGCCGTCGTCTACGGTGACGGCTCGTCCCGGTACGTCGACGTCGTCGGGCAACTACTCGACGCGGGCGCCGACCCGTCGATCCATGACGACCGCGGACGCACCGCGTTGCAGAACGCGCAGCAGCGGGGTCAACGCGAGGTCGCCGCACTTCTGGCGGCGCCGTGACTGGTGCCGATCCGCATAGCATTCGACTCTTCGACGTGCAGCTGATCGGATAGCCGATTCCCCTGTGGCGTGGCTGATCTGCCCCTATGGTGGGCAGGCTGTCGGGGGCGAGGCGGACACGGTGTACGTCGGTTGTCCGGCACGGAAGGGGAGTTCGTCAATGGCCGGAAATCTGGCGCGTGGGGGTGTCGCGATTCTGGCGATGCTGACCGTCGCCGCGAGCGGTGCGGCGGCGGGTGTGGCGAATGCCGCGGGTAGCGCGGGTAGCAGCGACGAGGCGTGCTCCCTGATCGAGGGAGGCTGCGGCGGCGAGACACAGCTCGGCTACGGGAGCCGCGGTGACATCGCGATCAAATACATGGGCCCGTACTACGCCGTGGCTGGGCAGGACGTCACGTTCACCGCCGAATTGGGAGTCCCTTTCGGCGAGGGCTTGAGCCAGGGGGCCGTGGTCGACTCCGTCACGCACCGCGCGCCCGAGGGGTTCACCTTCACCGGTGCCGATGTCACGTCGTACGAGCAAGCACCCGGTGTCTATCCGGTCAAGTTCCTGGAGTCGTCGGCGGTTGTCGATTCCGAAACGGGCGATGTCACTGTCACGGCCCCAAGTGACGGTTGGGCTGTTCCCAGCCGGGCGGCCGGAGGCATCGTGTACGTCAACATCCACTACCGAGTGGCCAAGCCCATCACGGACGAATTCATCCGCAGCCACATCACCTTCACCGGCCCGAAAGTCCCTGCCTCCGATGAGTGGGTGGCAGAGGGGGCGACCTTCCCCGGAGTTGTCGATCCCGCGTTCGTCGGAAGCTCGGAATCCTGATCGATTCGGCTGCAGCACAGAAGGTGTCGCCGTCGGCGACCGTGACTATCGGAGGAGAAGACATGAGGACTGGTGGGCGAGTAGCGCGCGTGGGCGGGGCGGCATTTACGGCGCTGACCGTCGTCGCGGGTGGGGTGGTACTCGGATCGGGAACTGCGGCGGGGGATGCGATCATCTTCGGCAGTTCGACGGGGAGTGCCGGGTCGACCCCATCGTGGTTGGACGAGGCGCTGGACGGGCTGCGTCCCTGTAGGACGAAGCAGTCACCTACGGACGCACCGGATCCGGGTCCCTGCTATCTCGACGGCAACCAGGTGCAGGCGACACACGGTGACTATCTTGCCACGTACAACGCGGCAAGTGAGGTGGCGCCCGGTGCGGAGGTCTCGTTCGGTGCGGTGATCAAGGCGAAGGAAGCCGCCTTCGACGTCGCGGACCCCGAACACACTGTGGACGTCACCAGCGTCACTCTCCAGCCTCCCCAGGGTTTCGAGTTCGTGAGAGTCAACGTGACCGGATACACGCCGTGGTCGAATCAGGATGGCCTTGTAGTCCAATTGGATTCGACCGTGGTCGTGGATCCCGAGACAGGCAGCATCACAGTCAACGCACCTGACGGCGGTTGGCCGATGTGGCCGGGGATGGACGCCAACAGGTTCGATGGCGGCAGCGTCCGCGTCGGCTTCACCTTCAAGGCGCCTGAGCAGGCCAAGGACAGTGTCCACGGCTTCACGTTCACCGGTACCAATGTCCCGGATTCCCGGGGGTTGGTGGTGTCGAAGCACATCCGAGTGTCGGCGGACGGTGAAGGCACCGGGAGTTCGGGCTCCTGATCTCCGCTCACCGGTCGAGGGGTTCGTGTGCTCGTCGGCCGGTGGTGGCGTTTCTCCGCGCGCACGGGGAGAGGCGCGGGGTGCAGCGTTGTTTGTGATGGTGCTGTTTAACGCTGTGACCTGCGCAAATCTGGGTGGTGATTCGTGGTTCTGTGCTGGTGCGATCATCTACGCTGCGAGGGCTGTCGGGGACGGGGCGGGCATCGGGGTCGTCGGCTTCCCGGCACGGAGGGAGAGTATGGCGATGGCAGGACATGTGGCGCGTACGGGCGGGGCGGTGCTCGCGGCATTGACGATTGTCGCGGGTGGTGCGCTGGCCGGTGTGGGTTCCGCGGGTGCACAGTCGTCGGAAGACGGGTTCCAAGGGTCGGTCGGGGATCTTCTTTATGACCTTACCATCACCGGATTTCCTCCCTGCGAACCGGTCTCGCAGGACAACATGCCGTGTGACGACGGGCGGTTCGACAATGGGATGGTCACCGTCGGGAACATCAAAGTGGATCTCGACGGCCCCAACGAACTGAATCTTGGTGACACCGCTCAAATCACGGCGTACCTCTGGGAGAGCCCACCCTATGGAGTCGACTTGAGTAAGGAGCCGGAAACGCAAATCACCAGCGCGACAGTCCGAGTCCCACGCGGGTTCGTGTTCACCGGTGGTGAGGTGAGTTCCGGGCCAACACAGGTGTTTGACGCGACATTCGTAGTGGACCCGGCCACCGGCGATGTCACCGCCACGGCTCCGACGAACGGGTGGACGATACCCCGGTTCCAGGCGGCGAATGGTGTTTACCATTCGCGAGGAATCGGTGTGAAGCTGAACTTCGAAGCGACCGAGTACGTCTATCGGGGAGAGTCCGCTGTGCGATTCAGCGGCACGGGTGTCCCGTCGTCGGATTGGGTGCAGACAGGCGAGACTCGGGTCCTGCCTGAACCTGTCGCTTCCATCGCTTCCGGTAGCTCCGTGGGCAGCTCCGAGATCTTCGATAGCGTCGCCGGTTCCTGACGGCCGACTGCGGTCGAGGGGAGCCCCTCGACCGCAGTCCGGAACCCTGTTTGCACCGGAGTTCGAGTGCTCGGGCCGGTCGAGGGGTGCGCGACCCCCTTCGATCGGCCCGGGGGCGGACCGGCGCCTGGCCCAGTGCACGACTCCCGCGAGCGATGGGATCGGGAAGATGGATGCGGCCGCGATGCAGGAGGCCGTCAACTTCGGTGACGGTGATCGGGTTAAGCTGCTGCTCTCATGGCACTCAGCGCAACTATTCACACCTTCGTCGTCCAGTTGGCGGACGTCGATCGCGGCGTCTATCAGGATCTGGAGTTGCGGGTCGCCCGCCATCCTTCCGAAACCGCCGAGTTCATGCTGACGCGGCTGCTCGCCTACTGTCTCGAATACGAGGACGGCATCGCCTTCAGCGACGGTGGGGTCTCTGCCACCGATGAACCCGCGGTCCTCGTCCGCGACCTCACCGGCCGCCTCACCGTCTGGATCGACATCGGCGCACCCGACGCCGACCGTATCCACCGCGCTGCCAAACTTGCCGACCGCGTCGCCATCTACACCCACCGCGACCCGGCGAAGGTGCTGGCCCAGCTCACCGGTAAGCGCATCCACCACGCTGAGGACATTCCGCTCTACAGCTTCGACCGCCCGTTCGTCGATGCCGCGTCCGCTGCCGTCGAGCGCCGGAACACCGCCACCCTCTCCGTCACCGAACGGTCGCTGTTCCTCGAACTGAACGGAACCGGTTTCAGTACGCCGATCGAGGAGCATCGATTCGTGTAGTCGGGTCCGCCCGCATGGCGTGAAGTCGGGGCAGCCCCAGCGGCGTCCAATGCGGGCCGGGGAAAGAAGGGCCCAACGTCTAACGCCGTGACCTGGCGAAGGAATCCATCGATTCCGAATCGATGTGACCCATCGGTCACCTACGCGGAGCGGGCAATCGTGGCTGGGTGCAGGGCAAGCTGATCCGGGGTCCACAGCTGGGCCGTTGTCTGGGATCTCGGGGTAGATCCGAACCGCCGCCCGGTGAGCCGGACAAGCGACAACGGCAGCCCGAAATTCTCTACCGGCTGAGGGACTCTTGCGTCTCCTCGGCCGGTAGGGCGTCGGATCCGCGGGACCAGGCCCAGTGCCCGATTCCCTCGAGCGCGACGATCGCAAGGATCGAGGCGGCGGCGACCGGCCCGGCCGGGCTGCCGGGGGAACGTCCGTCGAGGAGTAGAAGCACGCCGAAATCGAGAAGCATTGGTGCGAAGCACTATTGGATGCGCCTTCTCGGGCAGGTGCCTGCCGAGGATCGCGTCGACGACGATGGCGAGAGCATCGGCCGTGACCCTGCCGATTGTTGAGCCGATCCACACGCCGACCCGGTCACTGTCGGCGGCCCAAAACTGTTTGTGTACAACGCTTTAACTGCGGATGTGCCGGGTTACCGATTCCGGTGTCGGGGGGATTGCCGGGCGTTATGCTGGCGCCGTCGGGGGGCGTTCCGATGGGTGTGGACGTCCCGTCATCACGTTCGTTGAACAAGGGGATGTTCATGTTCGGAACTCTGGCGCGCCGCGGTGCGTCTGTCGTTGTTGCTACGGCTCTGCTCGGTGGGGGTGTGGCACTCGGCTCTGGTACGGCGTCAGCCTGGACACTCGCCGAGCCTGAAGAAATTGTTGCGGGCAGCGCCGTCATCGCGCTGGTGGGGGTGGGCTCCCTGGACATGGGGTACCTTACGTGGGGCTGCGGCCTCACCTGCGTGACCCCTGTGGATTACATGGAAGAATGGTTGCGGGGCGAAGCTGATCCGGGGTCCTCGGCCGGGCCGTTGTCCGGGATCTCGGGGTAGGGCCGAACCGTCACCCGGTGAGCCGGACAAGCGACAACGGCAGCCGGAATTCTCTACCGGTCGAGGGACTCTTGCGTCTCCTCGGCCGGTAGGGTGTCGGATCCGCGGGGCCGGGCCCAGTGCACCATTCCCGCGAGCGTGTCGATCCCGAGGATCGAAGCCGCGGCGGCCGGTCCGGCCGGGCTGCCGGGAGAATGTCCGTCGAGAATCAGAAGCGCGATGCAGGCGGGAAGTATTGTCGCGGTGCCTCATTGGATGAACCGTTTGAGTCATGGGACGGCGCCCAGCGACCCCGCCGGCAGCGGTGGCACCGGCGTTTCGGGGTTGGGTCGGTCTCCGGTCAGCGGCGGTATCGGGTTTCCTCTTCGGGAAGCGATTAACGCTTTGACCTGCGGAAAAGAGATTGTGGGGATTTGCGGTGGGGGCCAGTTTCACCATCTACAGTCGCCGGGTAGTCGGGGCGGGCGAGGGGCCGGTCCTGTCAACCAACGGAGGGGATTGTCGATGGGTGGACATCTGGTGCGCGCGGGTGGGGTGATGCTCGCGGCGCTGACGATTGCTGCGGGTGGGATGACGGTAGGGATGGGAACTGCGGGAGCACTTTCGAGCAGCGGCCATTCGGACAGGCCCTGCCCACCGCAAGTAGGGCCATGGTTCCCCCATTTGCCTACCCTTGAAGAAGTCCTGATGCCCTGTGACGACGAGGAGTTCTTCTCCGTGTCGAAGGTCGGGGAAGCCTATCTGGGCTATCGAGGACCCGCTGGGGCCGCACCGGGTGAGGTGGTCGAGTTCGATATGTGGTTCTCGCTCGAGTTTCCCCTCGACCGCAACGACGTCCCCGCCTCGCAACCGGACCGGGTCGTCACCACCATCGCGCACCATGTTCCGCGCGGCTTCGAGTTCCGGGCAGTCGAGGTGCACGAGGGGTCGAGGCGGCTGGACGTGACTACTGAGGTCGATCCGGTCACCGGGGATGTCACGATCACGGCGCCCGGTGATGGCTGGGTGATCCCGAACGACGAAACGATGGACACGCTCGATGTGACGATGACCTATGTGGTCACCGAGGTGGGTGAGGACGGTGCCAGCCGGGTCGGGTTCACCGGCACGGACTCCCCGGTGTCGGGGCAATGGGCAGCGACGGGGAACACCCGGGAACACCAGGACTTCATGGAAGGTCCGTTGGGGAGCGTGGCGCTGGGAAGCACCGCGCTCGGAGGCGTCGTGTTCGGTTCATCGGGTTCCTGACGCCGGTCGATCGGTAGAGGGGACTGCGGGTCTCCTAGACCGATAGGGCGTCGGAACGCCGGGAACGCAGCCAATCCCAGACGCCCGCCACGTCACCTCATGGGTGGCGTGGCGGGCGGTTGGACTGGATGCTGTTCAGCGTGCCTGATGGTCGAGAGGTGCAGGCCCCTCCTGGGCGGGCAAGGCTGCGGCCCGCCGGGCAAGCGCGTATCGGATGCCTCCCGTCATGGCCGCGATCCCGAGGATCGATGCCGCCGCGATCGGTCCGGCCGGGCTGCCGGGGAACAGTCCGTCGAGCAGCAGCATCACGCCGAACACGAGAAACAGTGTCGCGGCGCCCCATTGGATGAACCGTTCCGGCAAGTGCTTGCCGAGGACCGCGCCGACGATGATGGCCAATGCATCGGCCGCGACCATGCCGATCGTCGAGCCGATCCACACGCCGACCCAGTCGTTGTCGGCCGCGAGGGTGATCGTCGCGAGCATCGTCTTGTCGCCGAGTTCGGCGAGGAAGAACGCGGAGGCGACGGCCAGGAACGCGGAGGTGCCGACGCGGCCGGCCTTGCCCTGCTCCTCGTCGCTGAGGCTGTCACCGCGCAGCGTCCACGCCGCGAAGCCGATGAACGCGATACCGCCGAGAATGCTGATGAGCGTCGTCGGCAGGGCCGCGCCGAGGGAATGCCCGACGGCAACCGAGACGAGGTGGACGACGGTGGTGGCGACGGTGATGCCGCCGATGACGACCCACCAGCGGTAACGCAAGGCGAACGTCATCGCCATCAGCTGGGACTTGTCGCCCAGTTCGGCGACGAAGATGACGCCGAAACTCAACAGCAGTGCGGCAAGCACGGGTGATCCTCCGTTTCGTATCGGAGGATGTTGGGAACGCTCCTCCGGCCGCGGACGCGGGGTGCGCCTACGGCCGAAGGTCTCGCCCACCGGTGACAACCGGTTCGGGCAGCCGGGCGGACCTCCGTCGCCGAAACTTCCGAGGTCCAAGCCAGTATGTCGACTGCTCGATTGGGGGCTACTCCCCTTCGCTAGCCGAAAGAATACCCAGAACTGGACAACTTGCCAAGTACCACAACAAGTTTGGACACCCGAACTTTCAGATTCCGTACCCGCTCAAGCGGCGAGCAACATCGCCAAAATTGCGGTGTCGGGATCGCTGTTCGGATCGAGGCTGACCCGGCTGATCATCGACGTGACCGTGCCGTCCGCCTCCGTCTCCACCCAGGCCGCGCGATGATCGAGGCCCAGATACGGCAGGCCCGGCAAGAGTAGGCACCCCGACGCGGCGCCCGTGCACTCCGGCAGCGAGGGCACCGTCTCCGACGGTGGATGCAGCATCATCAGCGCCGGCGGCTGCCGATCCGCGAAATACCCAGGGCTGACCGCTGATTCGCCGATCACCGGACCTTCTGCCAGCACCAGTCCGACTGTGCCCGGCTCCGGATCGTCCGGCAGCTGCTCGTGTGCTCCGAAAACCGTTGACGTGGAGAGCAACCCCGGGATGGACGCCACCCGGACGGCAAGGACGAGCAACTGTGCCCATTCCTTCGTGGTGTCCGGCCAGCGTCCTGAGATGACGAACCCCCGCAGCATCCCGGCGGCATGGAAGGGTGAGACCCCGATGTATTCGTTCCTGCTCACGACCACGCCTCCTGCCATCGTCGCTCGACCCGGCGACGCTGCCGGCAGATACCTCAAGGATGCGCCCAAAACGGCTGGCAGACAACTCGGGTCGAGTGCCAGCGAGCCCACGAAGGCGCCGGCCCACGTGGCTCGGACGTCACGTTCCGGCAACCCCGACGCGCAGGCGCAGCACGGCCCCCACCATGTCCTCCGCCGACCACTCGGGAGTGCGCAGAGTGCACACGAAGAGGTCACGCCCGTCCGCGCCGCCCAACGCCAGAGAGTGCGGACCCGGCACCGGCAGGCGGTCGGTGACCCGGCCGCCCGCGTCGAGCCTCAGCACCTCGTCCGTGGTGACGGACGCCGCCCAGATTCCGTCCTCCGCATCGATCGCCAGCCCCTCCGGGCGCGCGGACTCCTCGAACTCCGCGAACACCCGCTGCTGCTCGAGGCTGCCGTCCGGGGCGATGGTGAACGCCGTCAGGCGCGGCGGCGCCGAGCGGCTCTCCGCAACGGTCAGCGTCACCCTGTCCGAGCCGACCACGATGCCGCCCGCGCACGTCAGCGAGCTGGCAACGTCGTGCACGGTCCCGTCGGGTTCGATCATGGCGAGGTCCGCCGTCGACGCGTCGTCCCCGCGGCTGCCCACGTACGCGCGGCCGGACTCGTCCACGTACAGGCCCGCGAGTGGGCGGGTCGCGACGCCGTCGAGGTCGGCGTGAATGACCAGGCTGCCGTCGACCTCGCGACGTATCAGCAGATGGTCGTTGCTGGATGCGATCAGTAGCCGTCCGTCGGGAAGAAAGCCCAGGCCAGCGGGCAGTCCGACGACTTCGGCCACGGTGTTCAGGGTGCCGCCGTCGAGGTCGAGTGCCATCACGGTCCCCGCACCGTGGTCGGAGAACCAGATCCGGCCGTCGTGCCAGCACGCACCCACCGGGTAGGCGAGCCCGTCGACAAGTGTGTCCACCGTCACGGTCACCCCTTCACGATACGACCGGACGACCGCTCCGAGACACCCCCGAGCCCCCCGAAAAAACGAATCGCCGCACCCGAAGACCGGGTGCGGCGATCCGACGAGCCGAATGTCAGGCGATGAGACCTGCGGTCGCGGTGCGGGCCTTCTCGAAGCGCGCAGCGACGTCCGCCCAGTTGACGATGTTCCAGAAAGCCTTGACGTAGTCGCCCTTGACGTTCTGGTAGTCCAGGTAGAAGGCGTGCTCCCACATGTCGAGCAGGAGCAGCGGGACCAGGCCGATGGAGATGTTGCCCTGCTGGTCGTACAGCTGGACGATGATCAGCCGCTGGCCGATCGAATCCCAGGCCAGGATGGACCAGCCGGAGCCCTGGATGGCGTTGGCGTTCGCGGAGAAGTGGCTGCGGAACGCGTCGAAGCTGCCGAACTGGTCGTCGATCGCCGCGGCCAGCTCACCCTCCGGCTTGTCGCCACCGTCCGGGGACAGGTTGTTCCAGAAGACGGTGTGGTTGGTGTGGCCGCCGAGGTGGAACGCGAGGTTCTTCTCGTGCAGGTTCACCACAGGAGCGAGCGCGTCGGCTTCGCGCAGCTCAGCGAGCTTCTCGAGGGCGGTGTTGGCGCCGGCGACGTATGCGGCGTGGTGCTTGTCGTGGTGCAACTCCATGATCTTGCCGGAGATGTGCGGCTCGAGAGCTGCGTAGTCGTAGGGCAGTTCAGGCAGCGAGTAGACAGACACTTCGGTCCCTTCCTTACGGGCGCGGGTGACGCCCGGCATGTACCTTCTTCGATCCTTGCTCGGGCTCTAACCCAAACTCATTGGTACACCCTTCGCAATATTTGCGATCAGGCGCCCAACGGTCGGGACTGCCCGGAATTCGTACACGAGGTGAACGAAACCTTAAACTTGCGTGATGCCCGAGCCGACCGTCGCCCCGTCCCAGGGGACGCGACTCCGATTCGGCGGGGCGAATCTCCTGCGGACGCTCGCCGTCCTTGCGGTCCTGTACTCCCACATCTCGTACTACCTGATCGACGACCTCGGCACCGGATGGTGGGTGATCGACGTCGTCTACGAAACCCTGGTCGACGGTGTGAAGCTCAACCAGCACCTGTCGTTCCTCGGTGTCGCTGTCTTCATGATGCTCACCGGGCTGCTGTTGACTGCGTCCGTCGCCCGCACCGCACCGAGCCGATTCCTCGTCAACCGCATCGGACGCTTGCTGCCCGCCCTCTGGATCGCCGTGGCGCTCGCGATCCTGCTGGTCACACTCGGCATCAACGGCATGTTCAGCGGACAGGACGGCATCACCTACGGGCAATCTGCGCTCAGCTTCGTCCTCGGGGGATTTTTCCTCACACCCGAGGTCGCGGTACTCGGCGTGACGTGGACGCTCGTCGTGCAGATCACCTTCTACCTGTACAGCGTCGCGACCCGGCCCCTGCTGCGGCGGGCACCGATCGCCGTGCCGATCCTCGGCGCCGTCCTGTGCATCGGCGTCCTGCTCTACAACGTGTACATCCCACAGCCGTACTCGGTTCCGATGCTCACCAAGGTCGCGGCCACCCTTCCCGCCGTGTTCCTCGGCCAGATCATCTACATGGCGTGGACGTCGATGGCGAGCTGGCGATGGCTCGTCGTCGCCGCACTCGCGCAGGCCGAGGTAGTGCTCATCGCCACCGACATCCGTGCCTACTGGGCAGGCGACCGCTACCTGTGGACGATCGCCGTCGTGGCCGCCGCGGTCCTCGTCCTCGCGCGCTACGACGGACCGATCGCACACTGGTCGGTGGTCCGGTGGACCGGCACCCGCAGCTACGCCATCTACCTGCTGCACACCCTGATCCTGTACCGGGCATACGACCTGGCTGTCGGTGCGCTCGGCAAGACCGGTGCGGTCATCGTGTTCCTCGCGGCCACCGCCGTCGCGTCGGAACTGCTCTACAAGCTGGTCGAAGTGCCCGCGGGACGCTGGATCGGGTCGCTGGCCTCCCGCGTCGGCAACCCGAAACCGACCGTTCGGGACAAGTCCGAGGTCGCGGACCCCGCATAGCTCCCCGGCGGTAGTGACCCACGCCACATGTGATCGCTCCCGAAACCGCTTGATCTTGGTCGCGACCAGGTCGACTCTGAAACAAGGGTCTGATGAACAAGTGACCAGGAGGGGCTCACATGTGGCGGGATGTGTGCGACTACGCGGCACTGACGCGGCGATCGCTGCGCCTCCGACACGACCCCCTTCGCAGACACCCCGACCGCCTCGAAGCGCTGCTCGCCGTCGGCCTCCTGCTCCTCCTCGTGGTGACGATCCCCCTCTCCGTGTGGCTCGGCGGCGCCGCCCGGGACCAGCAGTCGGCGCTCGCCGAACAGCAAGCCCGTGATCATCGGCAGATCGTGGCCACCACCGTCGAGGACGCCACCAGCCAGCCCCTCGCCTCCGACTCCGTACCCGTCAGCATCGACTCCGCGCCCGCGAGGTGGGTCGTCGACGAGCGCCCCCACCGCGGCGACGTGCCCGTGGACGCCGAAGCCCCGGCAGGTACCGAAGTGGCGATCTGGGTCGACGCCGACGGGAACCTCGCCGCTCCGCCCATCACCGACACCGCCGTGGCCACGGCCGGAGTGATGGTCGGCCTCTTCACCTGGACGTCCGTCGCCCTCGTCGCGACCACTGCTTTCCTCGGAGTCCGCGCCCTCCTCGACCGCCGCAGGCGGAGGCAGTGGAGCGCGGACATTCGAGCCTTCCTCGGGTCCGCCACCTCGCATTGAATTCACCGCCTTCTTCCTGAATGGCCCATTCATTCAGTCGAACCGAATGAATGGGCCATTCAGGAAAGAGCGCGGGGAGCTGTCAGCCGAGCTGCGGCATGACCTCGGACGCGACGAGCTCGAGCTGGTCGAGGTCGCCCAGGTCGAGGGTCTGCAGGTAGATGCGGGTCGAGCCGAGTTCGGCGTACCGGCCGATCTTGTCGACCAGTTCGGCGGGCGAGCCGGCGAGACCGTTGGTGCGCAGTTCGTCGACCTCGCGCCCGATGGCGGCGGCGCGACTCGCGATCTCGGCGTCGTTCCGGCCGCAGCACAGGACGAGCGCGTTGGAGTAGACGAGTTCGCCGGGGTCGCGGTCGACGGCGCGGCAGGCGCTGCGCACCCGCTCGAACTGGGTGGTCGTCGCGTCGAGCGAGCCGAACGGCACGTTGAATTCGTCGGCGTACCGGGCGGCCAGTTCGGGGGTGCGTTTGCGGCCGTTGCCTCCGATGAGGATCGGCGGCCCGGCGTGCTGGTGGGGCTTCGGGAGTGCGGGGGAGTCGACGATGCGGTGGTGGGCTCCGTCGTAGGAGAACGTGTCTCCGATCGGCGTCTTCCACATGCCGGTGATGACGGCGAGTGCGTCCTCGAGGCGGTCGAAGCGTTCCTTCAGCGGCGGGAACGGGATGCCGTAGGCGAGGTGTTCCTCCTCGTACCAGCCCGCGCCGAGACCGAAGTCGACGCGGCCGCCGCTCATCGCGTCGACCTGCGCGACGGTGATCGCGAGGGGGCCGGGGTGGCGGAACGTCGCGGAGGTGACGAGGGTTCCGAGGCGGATGGTGGACGTTTCGCGGGCGATGCCTGCGAGGGTGATCCAGGCGTCCGTCGGTCCGGGAAGGCCGTCCGAGTTCATCGCCAGGTAGTGGTCGGAGCGGAAGAACGCGCCGTATCCGAGTTGTTCGGCGGTCTGGGCGACCCGCAGCAGTTGTTCGTAGGTTGCGCCCTGTTGGGGTTCGGTGAAGATACGCAGTTCCATGCCGTCAACTCTGCCCGATGCCGGGGAGTGCCGCCGCGCTCGTAGTGTTGTGCACTATCTGTGAACAACACTGTGGAGACTGTGGATAACTCGGTGGACAAAGTGTGGCTTGAGTCACAGCCTGTTCCGGAAAACGCCGGATGGCCTGTGGAAACCCGTCCACAGTGATCCACGGTCTGTGGAATTCACACCTGGGGACCGAACCGGGAACTCGAATGCCGAGCCTGTGCAGAACGTGACAGTATCGAGGCGTGAGCTTCGCTGACGTTCCCACCGCCGCGGTGTCGGAGGTTCCCGCGCCGCCGTACACGGATGCCGTCCTTCTCGACATCCGCGAGGACGACGAATGGGCGGACGGACACGCCCCCGACGCCCTGCACATCGCGATGAACGACGTCCCCGCCCGGATGGACGACATCGACATCGACGCCGTCGTATACGTCGTGTGCCGGTCCGGTGGCCGCTCGATGCGCGTGGTCCCGTACCTGAATCAGAACGGATTCGACGCGGTCAACGTCGCGGGCGGCATGGTCGCCTGGCAGAAATCCGGTCGTCCCCTGGTTGCGGACGACGGCAGGGCGGCGAAGATCTACTAGATGAGCGTCCAGGTCTGCGTTCGTTGCGCCAATCGTTGGCCCGTCGTCGGTGCGCCCGCCCGCTGGTGTCCCGGGTGCCGCGGCGCGCTGATGTCCCCGATCCGTCCCGGCCGCGTCGAGCCACGTGAAGGCCGGAACTTCCGGTGGGTCGCGCGTCGACCCGGTGCCTCGTCGCTGCCGGACGCACCTCGCGGCGTCGCCGACGACCGGACGCCCACCTACCGAGAGACTCCGCGCTGGGGTTTGACGGACCCGAGGCAGGCCGACGCCCCGACCCTCCAGACACGCACCGAGCGGCTCGCCGAGGTCGCGCCGACCCTGCTGGGCGCCACGGCCGCGTTGTTCGTGCTGGCCGCCGTCGCCGAACTGCTCCGGTATGCCGTGCTGCTGTACAACCGCACCGCCCTCGTCTCGCCAACACTGCTCGCCGTCTCCGACGCACTGGTGTTCACGATGGGTGTGATGGCGCCGATGGTCGCGTTCGCTGCCGCATCCGCGTCGGTGGCGTGGCTGCTCGGTGCCCGGCGCGCTGCGTGGGAGGCGGTGGGTCGGGACGATCCCCGCTCCGCGGCGGTCGTCGCATTCGGATGCCTGGTTCCGGTGGTGAATTTGGTCTGGCCCGGGGTGTTCCTGACCGAGCTCGCCGCCGCGGACGACCGGATCCGGTCGCTGGTGCGGGTGTGGTGGGCGACGTGGGCGATCAGCGGCGTGATGCTCGTGGTGAGCCTCGTGTGGCGTTCCCACGACTCCCTGCAGGCCCGCGCCAACGGGGTCCTCTTCGCGGTCCTGATGAACCTGGTCGCGGCGGCGGTGGCGGTGCTGACGCTCATGGTGACGCGCCGCGTCGACGGCCTCGACCTCGGTGGCCGGCCGCGGTCCCGGACCCGGTGGGTGGTCGCGTGAGTCCGGACCGCAGGGGCCCGCTCGTCGTCGCGCACCGGGGCGCGTCCGCCGCACTGCCCGAGCACACGCTCGCCGCCTACGAACTCGCCCTGAAGGAGGGTGCGGACGGACTCGAGTGCGATGTGCGGCTGACGCGCGACGGGCATCTGGTGTGTGTCCACGACCGCACCGTCGACCGCACCTCGACGGGGACGGGAGTGGTCAGCGAGATGACCCTCGGGAACCTGTCGGAGCTGGAGTTCGGTGGCAACGGCGAGCCGGTGTTGACCCTCGCCGAGCTGATCACCCTCGTGCTCGACCACACCTCACGGCCGACGAAACTGTTCATCGAGACGAAGCACCCGGTGCGGTTCGGTGGCCTCGTCGAGAGCAAGGTCCTCGCGGAGCTGGCCCGATTCGGGCTGGCCGCACCACCGTCCGCGACCCATTCCCGCGCGGTCGTCATGTCGTTCTCGGCGGGAGCGGTGTGGCGGATCCGCCGTTCGGCCCCGCTGCTGCCGACTGTCCTGCTGGGGGAGTCGTCGCGCTATCTCGGTGGCGGCGCCGCGACGACGGTCGGCGCGACCGCGGTGGGCCCGTCGATCAAGTCGCTGCGCGAGCACCCGGAGATCGTCGATCGGGCGGCCGCGGCGGGACGGGCCACCTACTGCTGGACGGTGGACGACCGCAGCGACGTCGAGTTGTGCCGCGACCTCGGGGTCGGGTGGGTGGCCACCAACCATCCGGGGCGGACCCGGGAGTGGTTGGGCCGCTGACGTCGCCTCGGCGCGGACAGTGCTGAGCGCTGCCTCGCGGCAGGTCGGGGAGTGTAGGTTTCCCGACGTGGGTAAGAGCAAAAGAAACAGTGGTCCGAAGCCCGACAGCAACCGCGCCGCGAAGCTGGCCGAGCGGCGCGCAGCGCAGGAGGCGGCCGCGTCGACCGCGGTGCCGCGTCCATTCGAGGGCCTCGCGGCCGAGTGCGATCTGATCGCGCTGCGCGAGTTCGTCCCGTCCGCGACGGCGCCGCTGCCCGTGACGTCGGGCGAGCGCGCCGTGACGGTCGCGACGGTGCTGCCCGGCGCGGTCGCAGCACTGGTGCGTGACGAGGACACCCCGACCGGTTTCGTGGGCCTGCAGGTGCAGGTCCAGTCGCCCGACCTGGGCGCGGATCTCGCGGCGGCCGCGACGTGGGCGACCACGGCGGCCCCCGGTGAGTCGCTGACGTCGGCGAACCCGACTTCCGACGGTCCGCGTATCGCGGACGTGGTCGACCCGAACGCTGCCCTCGACATCACCGTGTACCAGGATTTCAACTGGTGGATTCCGGAGGGCGTCACCCCGGCGCCTGAGGTCGCGGCGACGGTCGAGCAGGCCAACTCGGTGATCATGCCGTCCGCGCGACTCGAGGCCGACGGCGTCGTCGCGGCGTGGTGGGTCGACGCGGGGGAGAAGGCTCACCTGCGCTGGGTGCGTCCCGAGGACGAGGACGCGCTGATGCTGGCGCTGGCGCGGGTGCACGCGTCCGGTGGCCTGCACCTCGGTGAGGGCTCCCGGTACGCGGGCTCGTTCCGCGCCCACGGCCTGCTGGTGCCGGTGTTCGACCTGGACCCCGAGAAGCACGCGCAGGAGTGGGCCGCTGCGACCGCCGAGCTGGGCGACCGCCTCGCGCAGGCGCTCGCCGTCGACGCCCCGCTGACCTCCGACGAGCGGCGCGCCCGCGACGGCCTGCGCGGTCGCCAGATCACCCTGCGTTAAGCGGCTCCGCCGTCCGTGAGTCCCTGGGGTCCGACTGCGGGCCACCGGGACTCACGGGCGGGTCAGCGCACGACGACGACGTGCAGGTTGCGGGGGCCGTGGACGCCCTCGACGCGCTCGAGTTCGATGTCCGACGTCGCGGACGGTCCGCTGATCATCGTCGTCGGTCTCTCCGGCACCAGCCGTGACAACGACTCCGGTACCCCGACCTCGATCGACTCGACCGACACCACGCACACGTGGACGTCGGGGACGAGCGTCAGCGCTCGGCGGCCCTGGTCGGGACTCCCGTCGAGGAAGATGGTGCCGGTCTCCGCGCAGGTGACGGTGGACGACGTCACGACCGCGTCCAATTCCGACAGCTGCGGTGCCGGTACGTCGGCCGAGTCGACGACGACGTCGCCGTCGAAGCCGCCGAGCCACGACTCGTCCAGTCCTGCAGGCACTCCCACGCGGCGCGCGCCGAGGTCGTCGAGTACCCGGGTGAGGGTCTCGGCGAGCGTTGTGGGATCGCACCGATGGACGTGCGCCTTGTAGTCGACGAGCCGGTCCACGAGCAGTTCGATCCGCTCGTCGTCCGGCATCGTCCGACCGGTCCGGTAGTCGCGTGGAATCTGCTGCGGCACAGGTGGAGCCAGGGTCTGCGCGTCCCGGATCCGCGACAGGATCGTCTCCCGCGAGCTCATTTCCGTCCCTCTTCCCGTGCCCGGTCCACTTCCGCCCGCCCTTCTGGCGAGTCCCACCACTGCCGGAACGTCTGCTTCGGCGGCGCGGGGATGTCGCGGGCGGCGGTCCACCCGTTCAGTGGAGGCGGGAGCGTCGAGATCTTCCCCTTGCGTCCCGCGGCGAGCCTGCCGAGTCCGGCGGCCTTCTGCGCCAACGTGAATCGCCGCGCCGAACTCATCGCCACCGACGCCGCCTTCATGGCGACCTTCTCCGCCGAGAATCCGGCGTTCTCCACCTTCTGGTGGCGCAGCTCGACGAGCAGTGACGGGATGTCGATCTTGACGGGGCACGCGTCGAAGCAGGCGCCGCACAGGCTCGATGCGAACGGCAGCGTGGCGTTCGGGTCGTCGGGGGCGTCCATCCCGGCGAGTTGCGGGGTGAGGACCGCGCCAATCGGGCCGGGATACGTGGATCCGTAGGCGTGCCCGCCGGTGCGCTCGTACACGGGGCACACGTTCAGGCAGGCGGAGCAGCGGATGCAGTGCAGCGCTTGGCGTCCGATCTCGTCGGCGAGGGCGGCGGTGCGCCCGTTGTCGAGCAGGACCAGGTGGAACGACTGTGGCCCGTCGCCGGGGGTGACACCCGTCCACATCGACGTGTACGGATTCATCCGCTCACCCGTCGAGGAGCGCGGCAGCAATTGCAGGAACACCTCGAGGTCCGCGAACCGGGGGAGCACCTTCTCGATCCCCATGACCGTGATGAGCGTCTGCGGGATCGTCAGGCACATGCGGCCGTTGCCCTCGGACTCGACGACGCCGAGCGTTCCCGTCTCGGCGATCCCGAAGTTCGCCCCTGACACCGCGACCGGGACCGTCATGAACTTGTGCCGCAGGAACTTGCGTGCCGCGGCGGCGAGGTGTGCGGGCTCGGAGTCGAGGTCGGGGTCGACGCCTGCCATCTCGCGCAGGAAGATCTCCCGGATCTCCGACCGGTTGCGGTGGATCGCGGGGACCAGGATGTGCGACGGCTTGTCGTGTCCGAGTTGAACGATCAGCTCGGCGAGGTCCGTCTCGTAGGCCGTGATGCCCTGGGATTCGAGGTGCTCGTTGAGTTCGATCTCCTGGGTGGCCATCGACTTGACCTTGATGACCTCGTCGGACCCGGTGGCCCGGATCAGGTCGGTGACGATGGCGTTGGCCTCGTTCGCGTCCGCAGCCCAATGGACGACTCCGCCGCGTGCGGTGACCGCGGCCTCGAGCTGTTCGAGCAGTTCCGGCAGCCGGTTCATGACGTCGGTCTTGATCGCGGACCCGCTGTCGCGCAGCAGTTCCCAGTCGGGGAGTTCGCCGGTCACGTGCAGACGCTTGGCGCGGATCGTGTGGGTGGCCTTGCCGATGTTGCGTCGCAGCTGGGCGTTGGCGAGTTCGTGGTGCGCGGCCTTCGGGAACTTTTCGGTGCCGCGCAGGAACCCGACGCCCTGCGGGGCGCGGGGCGGGACGGCGGGGAGTCCGAGCGGGACGGTGGTCATCGCGGCGCCACCTCCGCGGGTTCGGTCGAGACCAGGATCTCGGCGAGATGGACGGTGCGCGTTCCCATCTGCAGTCGGGACATGCCACCGCCGATGTGCATGAGGCAGGACGAGTCGCTGGCGCACAGGGATTCGGCTTCGGTGTCGGCGACGTTGCGGATCTTGTCGGCGAGCATCGCGGTGGACGTCTCGGCGTTCTTGATGGCGAAAGTGCCGCCGAACCCGCAGCAGGAGTCGGCGTCGTGTAGTTCGACGAGGTCGATGTCGCGGACGGCGCGCAGCAGTTGGAGGGGCTTGTCGCCGACGCGGAGCATCCGCAGCGAGTGGCAGGTGGGGTGGTAGGTGACCCGGTGCGGGAACCAGGCGCCGACGTCGGTGACGCCGAGGACGTCGACGAGCAGTTCGGACAGCTCGTAGGTCTTGGCCGCCGCCGTCTGCACGCGCTCGCGCAGCGCGGTGGTGCCGTAGCGGTCGGCGACGATCTCGTGCTGGTGGCGGATGGAGCCGACGCAGGATCCGGACGGCGCGACCACGACGTCGTACGACGCGTCACCGAACTCGTCGGCGTAGTTCTCGACCAGGGGGAGGGCGTCCGGCTGGTAGCCCGTGTTGACGTGCATCTGCCCGCAGCAGGTCTGGCCGGGCGGGAACACGACGTCGTGGCCGAGGCGGGTGAGCAGGAGCGCGGTGGATTTCGCGGCGTCGGGAAACAGGGTGTCCCCGAGGCAGGTGGCGAACAGCGCGATTCGCATGTGATCTCCGCAATAGTTGTTTGTGGTCAGACCACAGTAAGCCACGGTCAGCGCGTTTCCGCAACAATCGGCCTCCCCTGCGCTCAGGGCTCGATTGTGACGTGGGTCATGGTGTACGTTGCTGTGGTCTGACCACACACCCCCAGGAGTTCCCGTGGCAACCGACCTACTGGCGGAGACGTTCACCCCCGCCACCGATGCCGTCGCGCACAACCTCACCCTGACGGCGCTCGTCGGCCTGACCCCGCTGGTGACGTTCTTCGTCCTGCTCGCCGGCCTCAAGCTCAAGGCCTGGTACGCCGGTCTCGGCGCGCTCGCCGTTGCTGTGGTGGTCGCGATCGTCGGGTTCTCGATGCCCGTCTCGCTGACTGCGCTGTCGGCACTGCAGGGCATCGCCTTCGGACTCTTCCCGGTGATGTGGATCGTCGTCACCGCGATCTGGTTCTACGAACTCACAGTCGTCAGCGGCCGCTTCGAGGATCTGCGGCGGGTGTTCAGCTCCATCGGCCGCGGCGACATGCGCGTGCAGGCGATGCTGATCGCGTTCTGCTTCGGCGGCATGCTCGAAGCGCTTGCCGGATTCGGTGCCCCCGTCGCGATCACCGGCGCCATGTTGATCGCGATCGGGATGCCGCCGATCCGTGCGGCGGTCACCGTCCTCGTCGCGAACACCGCGCCGGTTGCCTTCGGCGCCATGGCGATTCCGATCACGACCGCAGGAAACCTGACCGGCATACCCGCGACCGAGATCGCCGCCGTGGTCGGTAGGCAGACGCCGATCCTCGCGCTGTTCGTCCCGTTGCTGCTGCTCTTCCTCGTCGACGGCAGGCGCGGACTGCGTCAGGTCTGGCCGATCGCTCTCGTCACGGGCGCGGTGTTCGCGTTCGCGCAGTTCTGGTGCTCGAGCCATTTCTCGTACGAACTCACCGACGTCGTCGCCTCGCTCGCCGGCCTCGCGGCGGCCGTGGCGATGCTCCGGTTCTGGTCGCCCGCCACCCCCGACGACCAGCGCTCCCATGTCGAACCGGAACCGCTCGGCGCGTCCCGAGTGCTGCTGGCCCTCTTCCCATACCTGCTGGTCGTCGTGGTGTTCGGCGTCGCGAAACTGTGGACGGTCGGGTTCGACGTGCCGGCCTGGCTGGCCACGACCGACCGGAAGATCGAATGGCCCGGCCTGTACGGCAACCTCCTCACCGGCAGCGGCGACCCCGCATCGAGCGCGGTCTACACCTTCTCCTGGCTCTCGAATCCGGGCACGCTGCTGCTCATCAGCGGTCTCGTCGTCACCGCCGTGTACACACTCGTCTCCAGCGGTGGACGGTTCCCGATGACGTTCGGCATGGCGGCGACCACCTTCGGTCACACCCTCGTCAAGATGCGGCTGCCGATCGCCACCGTCGCGACCGTGCTCGGTCTGAGCTACGTCATGAACCAGTCCGGTCAGACCGTCGCGATCGGTACCTGGCTCGCAGGCACCGGCGCCATCTTCGCGTTCTTCTCGCCGATCCTCGGCTGGCTGGGCACCGCCGTCACCGGGTCGGACACCTCCGCGAACGCCCTGTTCGCCAAGCTGCAGCAGACCGCGGGACAGGCCGCGGGCATCGACCCGACACTGCTGGTCGCGGCGAACACGTCCGGTGGCGTCGTCGGCAAACTCGTCAGCCCGCAGAATCTGACCATCGCGGCGACCGCGGTCGGGCAGGCGGGCAGTGAGCCGGTCCTGCTGCGCAAGGTGATCGGCTACAGCCTCGGGATGCTGTTCGTCCTGTGCGTCCTGGTGTTCCTGCAGTCGACACCGGTGCTCGAGTGGATGCTGCCGTGACCGTGGCCGACCGCCCGACGAGTGCCACCGCCTAGGCTCGCATGCCATGCCCGAATCCTCGTCTCCGCAGCCCGGCTCCCGCGCATGGGAGCAGGTGCTGGCACGGCTGGAGCAGATGCTCCTGTCGGGCGAGGTGACGCCCGGTCAGCGGCTGCCCGGCGAACGCGTCCTGGCGGCGAACCTGGGAGTCGGCCGATCCTCGGTCCGTGAAGCACTCCGGGTGATGGAGGCGCTCGGCCTGCTGCGGGCGCAGACCGGGTCGGGGCCGAGCGCGGGCGCGATGATCGTCAGCCGCCCCACCGGTGGCATGTCGATGCTCCTGCGCATGCAGGTTGCGGCACAGGGGTTTCCGGTGTCCGACGTGGTACAGACCCGGCTCGTGCTCGAGACGGAGGTGATGCGCACGCTCGCGGCACGACGTCCGGCACCGGACCTCGCGACGGCCGTCGAGCTGCTCGACGCGATGGACGACGCGGCGCTGAGTGAGACGGAGTTCCTGATCCTCGACTCGCAGTTCCACGTGGCGCTGGCCGACGCGGCGGGAAACCAGGTGGTCGCGGCGATGATGGCTGGCCTACGCGAATCCATCGAGGCCTATGTCGTCGGTGGCGTGGACGTCGCGGCCTGGCCGACCACCTGCACCCGCCTGCGGCACGAGCACCGGGGGCTGGTGTCGGCGGTGGAGGACGGCGACCCGGACCTGGCCGAGCGCCGGATCCTCGACCACATCCGGGGCTACTACGAGGGCCTCGGACACTGACGCGCCGGACCTCAGCGGACGGTCGGGACGCGGCGGGTACTCACCGCGATCCGGTTCCAGGCGTTGATGGTGAGGATGACGCTGATCAGCTGTGCGAGCTCCTGGTCGTCGAACTGCTCGGCCGCCCGGTCGTACACCTCGTCGGGGACGAATCCGTCGGTCAGCACCGTGACGGACTCGGTGAGTGCCAGGGCAGCGCGCTCGCGGTCCGAGTAGAGCCCGGTTGCCTCCTCCCAGGCGCTGAGCAGGTAGAGCTTCTGTTCGCTGATGCCGGCCGCGCGGGCGTCACGGGTGTGCATGTCGAGGCAGAAGGCACAGTGGTTGATCTGTGAGGCGCGGGTGAGCACCAGCTCGACCAGGGTGGGGTCGAGGCCCTTCCTCGCGGCGGCGTCGAGGGCGACCATCGCCTTGTAGACCTCGGGAGCGGCGTCGAACAGATTGACACGTCGTGCGGTCTCGGTTGTCGTCATGGTTCAACCGTAGGACGCGAATGGTCCCTGCAAATGGTTCAATCGAGCAGTGACATCGTGGGCCAATCTCGGGTTGGATCTGCACCTGGACCTTCGTGGCAGGTCCGGGGTGCGCGCGGCGCTGGCTGCCGCGCTCCGCGAGGACGTGCGCTCCGGCCGGCTCCCCCCGGGGGTGCTCCTTCCTCCGTCCCGAACGCTGGCCACGGACCTCGGGGTCGCCCGCAACACGGTGGCCGACGCCTACGCGGAACTGGTCGCCGAGGGATGGCTCACTGCCCGGCAGGGGTCCGGAACCCGGGTGGCTGCGCGCGCCGCGGTCGCGACGATCGGACGACCGACGCGGCCGACCCCGCCGCCGCGGCCCGTCCACAACCTGATGCCCGGGTCGCCGGACGCCGCGTCCTTCCCCCGTGCCGCCTGGCTCGCGTCCACCCGCCGCGCGCTGACCGAGGCGCCGAGCGACGCCTTCGGCCCGGGCGACCCTCGGGGCCGTCCGGAGCTGCGAAAAGCACTGGCGGACTATCTGTCCCGCGCCCGCGGTGTTCGTGCCGACCCGGACCGCATCGTGGTCTGCGCGGGCACGGCGCACGCGGTCTCGCTGCTCGGATCGGTGCTCGGCGGGCCGATCGCGGTCGAGTCGTACGGCCTGCACGTGCACCGAGACCAGCTCGCGGCGGCGGGTGTGCGGACCGTGCCGATCCCCGTCGACGAGGACGGAGCGAGGGTGGCCGCGCTCGCGTCGGTCACCGTCACGGGCGCACTGCTCACGCCCGCGCACCAGTTCCCCATCGGGGGGCCGCTTCATCCGGAACGCCGTGCCGCGGTGGTGGACTGGGCGCGCGACACCGGTGCGATCCTCCTCGAGGACGACTACGACGGAGAGTTTCGCTACGACCGACAGCCCGTCGGTGCGATGCAGGATCTCGAACCCGACCGGGTCGCGTACCTCGGCTCGGTGAGCAAGAGCCTGTCCCCGGCACTGCGACTGGGCTGGATGGTGCTGCCCGACGGCCTGGTCGACCCGGTGCTCACCGCCAAGGGCATCTGGGAGCGCTGGGTGAGCGTGCCGGACCAGCTCACGCTGGCTGATTTCGTGACGCGCGGCGGCTACGACCGCCAGATCCGGCTGATGCGGACGCGGTATCGCAGGCGCCGAGACCAATTGGTGACGACCCTCGCCGAGCGGGTACCGCACGTGCGGGTGTCCGGCATCGCGGCGGGCCTGCACGCCGTCGTCGAGGTGCCGCCGGGCCACGAGCGGCCGGTCCTGGCCGCCGCAGCCGACGAGGGCCTCGCGCTCGGTGCGCTGTCGGTGTTCCGGCACCCCGACAGCACGGACGCGTGGCGCGAGGGTGTGGTCGTCGGCTACGGCGCCCCGCCCGAGCATGCGTTCGCCGGCGCCCTGGACGCACTGTGCCGGGTCCTGACGCGCTGACGCACAGTGGTGCGCCTACGGAGGGTTGGGGCGTCCTACAGTGCTCCGCCCGCCGCGGGCGGTGCCCCGACGGATTCGCCTGCAGCACTGTTCATCTCGCGGGCCACGAAGTTCTCGAGGTCGAACAGGTTGGTGCCCGCCCGGTTCGCGACCGCGAGGAGGGTGTTCATGGTGGCCACTTCCTCGACCTGCTCCTTGAGGAACCACTGCATGAACTGCTCGCCGAGGTAGTCGCCCTCCTGTCGCGCGGTGCCCGCGAGCGCGACGATCTGCTCGGTGACGGTGCGCTCCTGCGCGAGTGCCAGCGCGATCGGTTCGCGGTGGTCCTCGAACTGCGACCTGACCGGGTCGACGCCGCTGAGCTCGACCGGAAGATCACGGTCGAGGAAGTACTGGACGATCATCATCGCGTGGTTGCGTTCCTCGACGGACTGCGCGAAGAAGTACTTCGCCAGCTGCGGCAGATCGGTGCCCGCGAAGTGGACGGCGATCGCGACGTACTGGTGCGACGCGGTGAACTCGTGACGGATCTGATCGTGGAGGAGGGCGTGAAACTTGGTGTCGTTCGCGTCATCCGGCTGGCTCATGGGCACGACAATAGTGCTGGTCAGGGCGTTGCGCATCCAAGTGCAGCCTTATTGAGGGCAGTGTTTCCTAACTGAGTCGACCCTTCCCCGCGGGCAGGGTGGGCGGCGCGAGAACCCTTCCGAACTGGGGGATCTCAGACGGAACCACCCGCCGCGGGAGGGGCCGACGGGTCGGCTCCCGCGGCCGCTTTCATCTCCCGCGCCACGAAATCCTCGACGTTGAACAGGTTCCCGTCGGCGCGGTCCACGATCGCCAGGAGGGTCGTCATGGACGCGACCTCCTCCACCTGCTCCTTGAGGAACCACTGCATGAACTGCTCGCCGAGATAGTCGCCGGTGTCCCGGGCCGTGCGCGCCAGCATCGTGATCTGGTCCGTCACCGTCTGCTCCTGTCGCAGAGCGAGTTCCACCGGCTCGCGGACGGATGCGAACGCGGTGACGACCTCGTCGACACCGGGAATGGTCACCGTGAGGTCGTTGTCGAGCAGGTACTGGACCATCATCATCGCGTGGGTGCGTTCCTCGTCGGCCTGCGAATAGAAGCGCCGCGCGAGCTGCGGAAGGTCTTGCCCGTCGAAGAAGACCGCGACCGCGATGTACTGCTGCGACGCGGTGAACTCGCTACGGATCTGCGCGTGCAGGAGGGTGTGGAAGTCGCTGCGCTCACGGGACTCGGCCATGCGCGGAGAGTACCGCCGCGGCCGGGTACGCCGGGGGAGCAGCCACACAGCGGGCAGCGCCGCGATCAGTTGGCCGCGATCAGGTCCGCGGGCACCGGTTCGTCGTTCGCGAGGGCCTCGAAGAACCGGGACGCCTTCTCCTGATCCCACAGCAGGACATTGCCCGACCCGGAGACGTCCTCGAACCCGCCGACCGGCACTGTCGTGGTGACCAGGTCGCCGCGCATCGCCCACGCCAGCGACGCCAGGTTCCACAGGTGGTCGCCGTCGTCGACCAGCAGCGAGCCCGCAGTGTCGGTGACCAGCGACCACAACCGGAACGGGTTGAGCATCGTGCCGAGGCTTGTCGCCTTGTCCAGCAAGGCCGCCATGAACAGACGCTGGTTGTTCATCCGGTCCAGGTCGGCGAGTGGCGTCGCACGCGTGCGGACGAACCCGAGCGCCTCCGCGCCCGTCAGATCCTGGCAACCCGGCTGCAGATTGATACCGGCGAGCGGATCGTCGATCGGGTACGGCACACACAGATTGACGCCGCCGATGGCGTCGACGATGCCCGCGAATCCCCCGAACCCGATCTCCGCGTAGTGGTCCATCCGCAACCCGGTGGCCTCCTCGACGGTGCGCACCAGCAGTTGCGGGCCGCCGCCGTCGATCGCGAAGGACGCGTTGATCTTGTCCTCGCCCCAACCGGGGATGTTCACGTACGAGTCACGAGGAATCGACACCATCGTCGCGGCACCGCTCTTCGGGACGTGGATGACGATGATCGTGTCCGTGCGCTTGCCCGCGATGTCGCCACCCGCGGACAATTCCTGGTCCTGCTCGGCGGTCAGACCCTCGCGGCTGTCCGACCCGACGAGCAGCCAGTTCGTTCCCGGGGTGTCCGCGATCCGGCCCGGGTAGTCGGCGAGCGCGTCGATGCGGTTCAGCGACCGGTCGAGGTAGACGACGGAGACGACCATGAGGATCACGAGCACCAGCGGGATCAACCCGATCCGCCTGCCCCAGTGCCGTCGCCGCCGCGACGGACGCGGAGGGTTCGCGGGAGGCTCGGTACCGGGGCGTCCGCTCCGCGGCGGCGGGGGCGGCGGCGACGCCGGTGGCGGCGGCCTGCGGCGCTGTGGGTCGACGTACGGCTGAGGCGTCTGCGTCGGCGCGTACTCCGACCGTGACTGCGGGCCGGGTCCACCCGGTCCGGGCGTGGCCGGACGTGGCGCGACCGGTTCCTCCGACCACGCGCGCGGCGCCGCGGGCCTGCCGTCGCGGCGGATCACCTGGGTGCCCTCGCCGGGTGGTGGTCCAGGCTGCTGCCGATACGCGGGTGTGGGCGCCGGATAGCGCGGCGGGGGGACGTTGCCGCGACGCGGCGGGGCGATATTGCCGCGTTGCGGCGGGGGGACATGGCCGTGTGGTGGCGGCGGCGGAACGTTGCCGCGCGGCTGCTGCTGCGGCGTACCGGGGCCGTGCGGGCCCCAGGACTGTCCCCGGCGAGGATCGGCCGCCCGACCCCGGTCGCGCGGGTCGGGGTTGCGGGGACGGTCGTCGTTCACATCGGAAACTGTACTGGTCACGGCCCGGTGCGTCGCCGACCTCCGCTGCGCTCAGGGAAGCCAGGACACGTGGCCGCGCAGCAGTGTGTAGCCGACGAACGCGACCGCGTCGATGAGCCAGTGCGCGACGACGAGGGGCCACAGTTTTCCGGTCCGCTGCCAATAGCGTCCGAACACGATCCCCATCACGACGTTGCCGAGACCGCCGCCGAGGCCCTGGTAGAGGTGGTAGCTGCCGCGCAGCAGCGCCGACGCGGCGAGGGACGCGTTCTCGCTCCACCCGAGCCGTCGCAGCCTCGAGATCAGGTACGCGACGACGAGGATCTCCTCGGCGGCGGAGTTCGCGAGTGCCCACAGCACGAGGGCGGGCAGCCGCCACCAGTGGTCGTCGACAGTGCTGGGGACCACTGTCAGGTTGGCTCCGACCGCGGTTGCGGCGAGGTAGAGCGCGAGGCCGGGCAGCCCGATCAGCGCGGCCAGACCGACGCCGGGGAGCAGGTCTCGGCGCCACCGCGGGTGCCGTCCGAGTCCGATGCGGTCGGGGCCGAGTCCGCTACGCCACAGCAGGTACAGGCCGAGGGCGGCCCACGCGCACAGTCGGACGATGCCGAGCAGTTGGCGTCCGAGGTCGATCCAGCCGAACGTGGAGCGGGAAGCGTTGAGCGCGACCGACTGGTCGGACAGCTGGCCGGGCTGCAGGGCCGTCTCGATCAGCGACAGGATCCCGGACAGTCCGCTGAGCCCGAACGTGACGAGCAGAACGATCGTGACCTCGACCCACAGTGCGCGGCGTTGCGCTCGGTCGAGCGGCGGTTCGGTCTGTGGGGGCGGCGTCGGGCGCAGCCAGTCGTCGAGCCGGGTCACGTCACGCACGATAGGCGCCTTCGGCGCCCCAGCGCCTCAGTGCCGGGCGCGGAGCCCGTTGAGGAAGGGGCAGCCGACGAGGATGCGCAGTGCCCGGTTGAGGCCGGCGGCGTCCTCGACGGGTTCGGTGAACGAGAGCCGGACGTCGCTGTCGCCGGTCGGCGACTCCACGCGGAGACGGATGCCGTAGCGGTCGAGGCCGAGGGGGCGGACGCGACCGCCTCGCATGGTCGCGGGAAGTCGATGCGCCAGCTGGTGGATCAGGTCGCCGTGACCGGATTCGAGGTGCTCGAGCCAGCAGTCCTCCACGGACCAGAACGGGTCGGGGACGGCGTCCAGCAGGTCGTCGAGCGGGACGGGCTCGGCGCCGTGGCTGTCGGCGACGACGGCGGAGTCGAGGACCAGTCGCAGCAGGGTCGTCGTGTGCCCGACGTCGAGAAGCGCGGGATTCGGGTGGTCGGCGGCGACCGCGGCGGCGAGGGCGCGGGATGCCTCGCCGGGCACGGCGTGCAGCGAGCCGCGCAGCCACACGAGGGACCGGACGCGCTCCCGCAGGACGAGCGGCGCGTTGTCGGTGAGTTCGAGGACGGCGGGGAGACCGCCGCGCCCCGCTTGCCAGGCGAGCGCGGTGACCGCGACGTCGGACGGGACGGCGAGCACGACGTCACCGCACGAGCGGAGGTGGTGGACCGCCACGGTGACCGGGTCGATGCCGTCGACGGCGAGGACCGCCTGCTGAGCGCGTGCGCAGGCGGTGCGGACGCGTTCGGCGGTGGTCGGGCCGAGCGTGGTGGCGGCGGTCATGTGGTGCTCCTTCTAATCGGGTCCCCTGCGGCTCGAGGTCGTCCAGGTGCGATGTCGGTCACGATAGGTTAGCCACGCCTAAGTTAGGGTATGCATACCCAGGCGCGCAAGAGTTCCGCGCCGGATTACTGTTGACCGGTGGCCACCCTGCTCAACCTGCAACCTCCCGCCCCCCGCGACCAGCAACCGCCCTTCGCCGGGCTCCTCGCCGAGACCTGCGCCGACGCCGCGGCAGTGCGCGCTCGCAGTCGCGACGCACTCTTCGGCGCGCCGCTGCTCGC
This sequence comes from Rhodococcus sp. Q, assembly GCF_005503035.1. NCBI lineage: Bacteria > Bacillati > Actinomycetota > Actinomycetes > Mycobacteriales > Nocardiaceae > Rhodococcus > Rhodococcus sp. Q. The sequence continues at coordinate 661 of NZ_SCOY01000020.1, read as the reverse complement.
CGCGTCCGCGATCGACAGCATCGGCGCGAGCGACGGACCCCTCTGGCTGCGGCTCGACATCGCCCCCGACGCGCTGCCCGCGACGCTCCCCGAACTGACGCGCATCGAGGTGGAGTGCCCGTTCGAGTACCTCGACGACGCCGTCGCCCTCGCTCACGGTGACCCGCACCCCCTCCCGGCGCGCCTCGCAGTCCGCGTCGACCCCGCGGGTGCGGGACGCGGCTGGGCTGCCGAGTCGTCGGAACGGATCGCCGCAGCGGGTGCGCAGCCCGTGCTCGCCGCCGGTCTCGCTGCGGACGACGTCGCCGACTTCCTCGCCGTCCTCGCGCACTCCGACGCCGGGTTCGTCGCCCACGCGACCACCGCAGGTGAGGTCGTCGCGATCCTCTCCGCCACTGTCGCGGCACTGCGCGGCGACGACATCCCCGCCGCGTTCGCCGCCGCCGACCCCGCGCCGATCGCCGCGCTCACGACAGCGGCCGCCGAGGCGGTCCGCGAGATCCTCGTCGCGATCGCGGTCCCGGCAGACGCAGGCATCGCAGCCGACCTCCGCGAGCTGGGAATCACCGCCGACATCGGCATCCGCTGACCCTGCGGCCCGTCGACCTGGCGCGGCCGGCGGCCGCCACCTGACGGACAGCCGGGCTGGGCGGGGTCGTGG